>JAFGEY010000060.1 GCA_016931365.1 Anaerolineae bacterium | reverse complement strand
GCGTCGAACAGCGCAGCGCGCTCTTCTACTGGCAGCGGCACGCCCTCGACCGCCAGCACGTATTCCCCCACCTCCCGCACCAGATCACGGCGGGCTGCTTCGTCCTGCACATCGAGCAGAATGTCATCGCGTCCGGCGGTTTCCTGCTGGAACTGCGTCTCGATGCGCTCCTGCAATGCAGCCAGCGAAAAGTTGGCATGGCCCGGCAGCCCACTGACGATCCGGGGATCGGGTGGCTGGCGATTTTTGCCGGAGGCCGGGGGTTCATCCCCCTCATCCGGCGTGCCGGTCAGTCGGTTCAGAATCGGCATGATTGGCTCCTCAAATGACGCCGCGAGCTGGTTGTTTTCAACAGACAGATCACGTCAGTTGCATTTAACCGCAGACGCCCGGCACTGTCAAAAACGGCAGGGTGGGGGGCGACACCCCAGCGCTGTCAATTCTGCCCGAACAAGCCGTATTGCCTCAGTGAAGAATCTTACCGAAGAGGTATCGTTGCCTCACAGAACGGTCTAACCGACGGGTCTATAGATCAAGCTGCCAAAGCAGGTGCAAGTGTGCCTCAATCTGGCGCTGGAGGGCAAGGGGATTGAGGGATCGGTAGAGTTGGCGCAGCGCAGCTTTGTCCTCGTCGGTGACATGCGGAGAAGCGTTGACGCGCTGATACGGGGTCTGGGCCGGCGCGTAACGTCTGCGGACCTTGCTGCCCTGACAGGTCTTATCGAGGAGTTTCATGGTGGGCTGGAAGAAGTTGATGAAGAGGCGCAGGTCATCGTCGATGGCGGCGAGCCAGGCCAGGGCTTGGGCGCTTTCGTAGCGGTCGTAGCCGATGACCCGTCGGACTGCCGTCCAGTTCTTCTGCTCGACATGGGCCTGGTCATTCTTGCGGTGCGGGCGCGAGCGGGTGAACGTGATGTGTTCAGCCTGGCAGTAACGGAAGAGTTGGTCATTGATGAACTCGCCGCCGTTGTCGGAGTCGATGCCCAGCAGTGGGAACGGGAGTTGGTGGCGCAACACTTTGAGCGCCGCGAAGGTGGCCGCTTGCCCTTTGTTGGGCAGCGCGGCCAGTTCACACCAATGGGTGTGGACATCAACCAGACACAGGGTGTTGAGATAGGTGCCTGCTGTGGTGTCGCCGCAGTGTGCCACCAGGTCAATCTCCACAAAGCCCGGTTGCTGTTCGTCCCAGTCTGCAAAGGTGCGGATAGGGATCGCATCTTTGAGCAACGTTCCTGGCCTGGTGGTGCTCAGGCCACGCTGTCGTCCCCGTCGGGCGCGGGCGGGCTGCAATTTGCGGTCGATCGTGGCGGGACTCATCTGACACAGCAAGCCCTTGATGGGTGGGGCCAAGACCAACTCGCCATGCCGTTCCAGGCTGTCGAGCAACTCCCCCATGAAAGGATGCAGTCGCTTCGCGCACAGGTAGCCACTGGCCTGCCAGACCTGCACCAGGGCGGCCACGACCGCGCGCGTGTAAGGGGTAGGCGTGGTCCGACGCACCCCGACGCGCGGTGGCGGTGGTCCGTGCTTCAGCAACTGGATCGCATACTTCCGGTGGTAGCCCGTCGCTGCCACAAACTCGTCCAAGATGCGGCTCTTTTCTGCTTTGCTGGCTTTCAGGTAACGTGGCCGCAAGGCGGTGAGCAATTCGCGTTTCGCTGCTGGTGTCATTGAGCCTCTCCCCCGCACTGGTTTCTCCCAGTTCGGTTAGATTCTCAATGAGGCAACGTATGCTCACAAAGTAAGATTTTGGCTGAGGCAATTCGGAAACTTTACACATCACGAGCAAACTGCTACAATCATCCTCCGGCACGCTGAAAGCAAAGGTCATCTATATGATCCTCTTGCCCACACTGCGAACCTATCTACAGATGATAAAATCACATCACTCGCTAGAGCCTGTTATGCACTTTGGCAATTGAAGCAGCTATACTAAGGGTATGAGCAGAAAACCATACCCCAGCGATGTAAGCGATGAAGAGTGGGCGTTTGTAGCCCCTTATCTGACCCTGATGAAGGAAGATGCGCCGCAGCGGGAGTATCCCTTGCGGGAAGTGTTCAACGGCTTGCGGTACATCGCGCGTGGCGGGATAACCTGGCGCATGATGCCCAACGACCTGCCGCCCTGGCCTGCGGTGTACCAACAGATGCAGCGATGGTTGAATGCGGGCGTGTTTGAAGCGCTGGTGCATGACCTGCGGGAAGTGCTGAGGGTGGCAGCAGGGCGTGACGAGTCGCCCACAGCGGCCATTTTCGACAGTCGCACGCTGCAATCGACGCCAGAAAGCGGTGAACGGGCCGGTTACGACGGGGCCAAACGGCGCAAAGGCAGCAAAACGCACATGGCTGTTGACACGCTGGGCCATTTGCTGGCCCTGTACGTGACGCCTGCCGATGAACAAGACCGTGCTCAGGTCGAACAGTTGGCACAGGCCGTGCAAGAAGAGACGGGCGGCACGGTCGAGGTCGCCTTTGTTGACCAGGGCTACACGGGCGAAGAACCAGATCAGGCTGCGGCTGAACAGGGCATTGACCTGCTGGTCGTCAAGCTGCCCACGGCCAAGAAAGGTTTTGTGCTCCTGCCCCGCCGTTGGGTTGTCGAGCGCAGTTTTGGCTGGATGGCTCGCTTCCGCCGCCTGGCACGCGACTACGAACGCCTGCCGGACACGCTCAGAGGACTGCATTTCCTGGCCTTTGCCATCCTGATGACCCAGCGGTTCGT
>JAFGEY010000508.1 GCA_016931365.1 Anaerolineae bacterium | reverse complement strand
TTCAGCGCGCCGCCGCGCTCCAGGATGTACTGGCGCAGCCAGTTGGAAGTGATCAAGGCATGGTGGGTCATTGATGACTCTCAACCTCGTTCGTATCTGCTCAACAGGAGCGGCGTTGGTCTCGATATGGCCTCACAAATGCGGTGAGGCCTACTCGACCAGCACAAGCTGAGCAATTACTCTCGTTATTGTTTTTGGCATGGCAGCCTGGCGGCCTGCCAGGCGACCATGCCGCCATCCAGATGCCAGATGCCGGTATAGCCCGCCTCGACCAGCGACTTGGCCGCCACCGTTGACCAGCGCCCGCTGCGGCAGTAAAGTACGATCTTGGCCGCCTTGTCGGCCGGATAGTGGCTCAACCACAGCCCCTCGTCGTCGAGGGGAATGTGCGCGTCGGTCTGGGCGATTTCCACGCCGTATGGCACGTGTGTGTTGATCAGCAAAAAATCCTTATCTTGCAGCATTTCGGCCAACTGCGCTGGCCTCAGGTGCGCGTAACCGTCGCGGCCCATATACGGATTGGCGGTCGCCGTCGGCGTTGGCACAGAAACAGCAGGCGTCGGCACAATCACGACGACGGTTGGCGCAGTCGCCGTAGCAGCCGGTATTGGCGCCGGCGTGGCAGTGTCTGGGATGACCTGATCGGTCGGCCTCGCTTGTGGTTGGTCCACGCAGCCCAAGTGCGATCAAAAGACAAAACGAACCAAGAAAGACGTATCGATACATATCGAATCGCTACGAATCGACCTGGTCGGCCTGACCGTCTTGGCGCTGCGCCGTCTGCCGCCGCTGATAGTGGCGCCGCAGCGCCTGCACCATCGCCACAATGCCGGCCAGCGGCCAGATGTGCAAAATCATCGGCGTGCCGCACTCCGGGCAGGGCAGCATGCCGATGCTCAGAAAGGCGAGCAGGGCCAGCCACAACTGCACGGCCGATGTGGACAGCCGCTTGCGCAGCGCAGCCATGTTCTATGGTAGGCGACTCAGGCGGCCGATGTGAAACGCTCCTTTCTCTCCCAGCAAAACAGCGATCTCGCACCAGTATGCATCGTCTATGGCTTGGACGCATAGCGGCGAAAGAGTTCGACTATCTGCGGATCGTCCTCATAGCGATCGGTGAGCGCCAACGAGCGCCCTTCAAAGCTTTTCACCTCTCCGTGCTCATCGAAATGCAGGGTCAACAGGCCCAGGTATTCGCCCAATATGCCCGAAGCCTGAAGCACCACCTGGCCTTCCGCACCTGGAATTGCAACCGGGTCGCGCTGCCCACCTTCGTAGATGCCAATGATCACATCTATGCCGGGGACAGCCTGAGCCAGCGCTTCCGTCTCCGATCGCTTCAGATTGGACAGCAGAATGACAATGTCGGCGCTTTTCGCGGCCTCGCCTACAGCCTGACGAACCCCCGCAACCGGATCCTGCACGACCAGATCCAGGCCGAGGGCCGCCAACCGCTGCCCAGCTTGCTCGGATGTGACGCCAACGATGGCGACCGTATGCCCGCCGCTTGTCTGGTGCAAAAAGTACGGTTGCACATTGGGCAGCTCACTACCTACCTTCACGTTGGCCGAGAGGATCGGAAACTGCGCCTCCTCAAAACGGGACTGCACCACGGGAAGTAGAGCCTGCAACTCTCTGTCTCCCATCGCTATGGCATCGTAGCCCATCAAGTTCATCGCCTCAATCACCCACGCACCCTGGCCGGGGTCTTCTAGTTCGGTCGAGACCCCGCCCCGGAACAAACTATCCCCACTGTCCAGCAGCAGCACGTTCGCATGCTCCTGGCGCAACTGCACAATTGCGGTGGCCCGCCGGGCCAACCCTCCCTTGGGCACCCCTCAACCGCAGGGCAGGACCTCGCCATACACCTGCCCGGTATGCAGGATGGTCAACGTCAAGACTGCCGCCGACTCGACAGGCGCGGTCGGCGTGCTTTCTACGGCGGATGTTGGGCCGGGCTGCTCTACCGGCAAGTTCGTCGGCCGGATGGTCGGAGATACGCGCGCGGTTGGATCGGGCAGCGCCGCCGGACTGCTGCTCTGACAGGCCACTACCAGAAACACGAGCCATAGCCACGATAAGGCTCGTCCGATCACTCGATTTGTCATGATGATGTCCCTTTCTTTGCGTCCGTGTTTGCAATCGCCGGCCCGACCTGTTCTCACGTCCGGCTTCAGGCGATCCATATCAGGTAAAATCCGACACACAAAACAACCACGCCGCTGGCCTTTTCGATCAGGGGCATCCAGCGGCCCAACGCCTGCAACTGCTTGACCACGCCGGCAAACGTGCCGGCCAGCACGATGGGCACGCCGCGCCCCAGCGCATACACAAACAACAGGGCGGCGCCGTAGACCAACCCGCCCTGCTGGGCCATCACGTAGGTCAGGATAGCCGCCAGCACCGGCGTGGCGTACTGCGAGGCCACCAGCCCCGAGACCAGACCCAGGGCCAGCGCGCCGGGCACGCCGCGCAGCCGCACCCGCTCGCGCAGGCGAGCCAGCCAACCGATCTCCGGCAGGCGGATCGCGCCCAGGATGTGCAGGCCGATGACCAGGCAGACCGCTGCCACCAAGTAATACCACACCCGCGACGCGCCGCCGACCAGCCCGCCGACCAGCGAGGCGATCACGCCCAGTGCCACAGAGGCTGGCAGATTTCTTTTTGCGCCGGACATTTGCGCATATCAAGCACCGGTCGCATAAAATGAACTCCTTGAGTCACAAAATGGATGCGCCTTCAAAGCACAGCCAGGCATCGCCATAGCCGGGAAAACGCACGCGCAGGCGCCCCGTGCCCGGCTCCAGGCCCGCCAAGAGATCGCGCGCCAGGTAAATGTCCGCACCGTCGGCTTGAAATGGGATGAACGCTTCGGTGTATTCCGGTTTTCCTGACAGGCCCGCCGGGCCTTGATATTGGACGCCTCATCAAGTCTCGAACACCATCTGGTTCTGGATCGTAATCGTCCCATTCCAGCGCTGAATGTTCCGACGCAGCCAGTCTGTCTCGATGCGAGCGCGCATCTATTCCAGCCCCGCTTCACGCAGCGCGCCGACCAGGCTCTCTTTGCTCGGCGCAAGTCCCACAAACTTGACCAGGTCACCCACCACCAGTGCGGGGGCGTTGGTGATGGCATACTCGGCCCAGGCCGGATCGCCCGGCCCGGTGTGAAAGGTGATCTCGATCTGGTCACCATACTCGGCCTCGATCTGCTTGAGCAGCCGCTTGACCGCCACCCCGCCGGAGCAGGGTGGCACCGACACAAACGCTTCGATCTTTATTTTAGACACAGCCCGCCCTCCCTGAACGCATTGTTGAGCGTTGCCTCGCTGGGGCACATCCCTTCGATGCGGATTGAGCCATTCACCACCGCCGCCGGCACGCAAAAAAGTTTGTACTGTTCAAATTTCTCCATCGCTTCGGCGCCTTTGAGCACGGTCAGCTCTAGTTCGCCCTCGTATTTCGCCGCGACCTTTTGCGCCAGTTCGACCAGCGCCACACAGCCGGGGCACGGCGGATCGCCGCTGAACACTTCCAGTTTGACCATTCTGTTACCCTCCTAATTTTTGTTTAATGACCTCGGCCAGTCGATGGGCCGGAACGACCTTGCCTCTTCCCACCACCTCGTCGTTTACCACCACCAGCGGCGTTGACATAATTCCATACGCTTCCGCCTCCGGCCCCAGCGCATCGAGCTTGAGCACCTCGACCTGGCCCGGAAACTGCGCCGCCGCCTTGTGCGCCTGATCTTCGGCGCGCTTGCAGTTGGCGCAGGGCGGCGTGGTGCCAAAAACCTTGATCTGAATCATCATCGCCTCCTTGAATTATGCCGTCTGCATCCAACCCTTGATCTCGTCTTTGGATGGCAGCCGTCCCGACACCTTGACCGCTTCGTCGATGACCAGTGCCGGGGTTGAAGCTACGCCGTAGGCCATGATCCCATCCAGCGTGTCTACCTTGGCAAAGGTCGCTTCGATGCCCAATTCTTGCGCTGCTTCTTTGGCTAACTGCTCCAGCCGTTTGCACTTGGGGCAGCCCATGCCCAGAACCTTGACGATCATATTATTTTCTCCTCTGTTGATATTTTACGCGGCTTGTTCAAGCCGCTCAAGAGCATACTCGCTGCGGCAATCGCTGCGATGCCCGCCGCCGTGCCGCCAACGATCAGCCAGGCGTTGGCGCCGTTCACCCACGCGCCAAAGAGCAGGCCCGACAGGGTGCTGAAAATGGTGACCAAAATCACGTACACCGCCGTCTTGCTCTTGCCGATCACCGAACTGGTGATCAGGATCGATTGCAGGCTCAGCTCCGGATCGGCGAGCAGGTAGGCCAGCAGCGGCCCGCGGTGCATCCCCAGCGAGAGAAAGGTCTGGGCGATCGGCACCTCGACCAGCGTCGGAAAGTACATAAACACGCCAAAGAGCACGCCGACCAGATTAGCCCACCAAGTGTTGCGCCCGGCGATGGCCTGAATCCAGGTCGCCGGGATGATCGCCCGCGCCATGCCGGCCACAAAGACGCCCACCAGCAGCAGCGGGATGATCTGCTTGACGAAACGCCACATCTCCCACAGCCATTCCTGCATTGCGTGCGCCTCAAAGAAGCGGAAAGCCATCCACCACACCACGCCGATCAGGACGATCTCGGCGATCAGCTTGCCGGTGACGCCCACACTTAACCCCATACCTGTGACCGCCACTTTGAATGAAGCCACCAGCAGGGTCAGCGTGATCAGCCCCAGCGCCGCCCAGGTCCAGGTGTTGAACCCCTCGTCCACCTTGTTCAGCCCGAACCAGGCCGCCACACCGATGGCAACCAGCAAAGCGATCAGCAGCACGCCGTGGACGCTCACCCCCTCGATGCCCAGCGCGGCATTCGGCGGCACCACGCTGTCCAGCCAGCTCTGGAAAGAACTGGCCCACGCGCCGTGCAGGTTCAAAGTGGCATAGCTGTCCGTAAGCAGGCCCACTTGCAGCGTCCCGGCGATCAGCACGCCGAGCAGCAGCACGAAAAAGACCCAGGTCGTTGTTGGAACTGTCGAATGCGCTGCATTCACGGCCCCTTGCGCAAAAGCCCGCGCCCCATTGGCGGCGTTGTTGTGCGCCTCATCGTCCCGGCGAAAGATGAGCGCCATCAGCAGGCCGATGCCGACGCCAAAGACAATCGAGAGGATGATCCGCGCCAGGGCAATGTCCATGCCGATTTGCACGCCGGTGAACGAGATGGCCAGGATGTTGATCGCCGGCCCGACGAACAAAAAGGTGATGGCAGGGCCGAGACCTGCACCCTTTTTGTGGATGCTGGCAAAGAGCGGCATGATCGTACACGAGCAGACTGCCAGCACAAAGCCGCCCAGCGCCGATGCCGGGTACGAGATCCACTTGGGCGCATCGCGGCCCAGGTACCTGGTGATCGCTTCCTTGGGGATCAGCGCGGCCAGCGCCCCGGCGATGAAAAATGCCGGCAGCAAACAGAGCAAGACGTGCGCAGCCAGATATGCGGCCAGACTGCCCAGGCCGGTTTGTAACAGATTGACGACGTACAACAAGACGTTCAAAGTAACCTCCTACGAATGCGACTCAGCATATATATATTGATATGAATATATACCATCCAAAAGAAAGCCTTGCATGCGCAAGGCCTCATTCAAAAGTGGATTACATAGATGGCGTGCACCCGCAGCCGGCGCAGCGCGGGCAGGGACAACTGCCGTCGGTTGGGCGGGCTTCATCTACCGGCCCCAGGACAATGTCGAGCAACTGCCGAGCTAGGGGATTGACCAGCCGGTAGAAAATATTCACCCCATCGCGGTCTGTGTCGACGATCCCGGCATCTTTGAGCACGCGCAGTTGTTGTGACACGTATGCCTGTGATTTTCGGAGCCTGTGCTGCAAGTGACAGACACATGCATCGCCGTAGCGCAGTTCATCCAGGATGCGCAGGCGGGTTTCCAGGGAAAGCAGATGAAACAGCTTGGTGCATTCAACATAGTCAGGCATGACATTCCTCAAAATATATATGTTACAATGCATATATTATATTACAACCTGGCGGCACTGTCAAGCAGCGTGTTGTCTGGTCGCCGAACACTGCCCGGTGCACGAGACGATCAACACGATAGATGGGTTCGATTCACTATCTTGGGAAAGGCGAAGGCGCGACCAACCCAAACAAAAGCGCCTTGACCCTCAGGCCAAGGCGCTTTTCCTTCTTATCCATACCGCGCGGGTTCAGTTCTGCCCCACCGCCTCCACGAGGCGCTGGCGGCGCTCGCGCACCATCTCCCACTGCGGCTCCATTGTCAACTGCACCTCATTGAGGTGGCGGTACAGGCCATCGCGGACCATTAACTGCTCGTGTGTACCCATCTCGGCGATGCGGCTACCCTCCAGCACCACGATCGTGTCGGCACTACGCACCGTTGACAGGCGATGAGCGATGATAATCGTCGTCCGCCCAACCATCAGCCGTTCCAGTGCCTGCTGGATCAGTAGCTCGGTTTCCGTGTCCACCGACGAGGTTGCCTCGTCGAGGATCAGCACCGGCGCATCCTTGAGAATGGCGCGGGCAATCGCCAATCGCTGCTTTTGCCCGCCGGAGAGCTTGACTCCGCGCTCGCCAATGATCGTGTCATAGCCCTGCGGCAGTTTGACGATAAACTCGTGGGCGTTAGCGATCTGCGCCGCTTCGATCATCTCGGCCTCAGTCGCATCGGGGCGACCAAAAAGGATATTGTCGCGCGCCGTGCCGTGAAACAGAAACACGTCTTGCAGCACGATGCTGATCTGTTCGCGCAGGCTTTTCAATTTGAGATCACGGATATCATAGTCATCAAGTCGGATCGCGCCATCGGTCACATCATAAAAGCGGGGGATCAGGCTGGCCAGCGTGGTCTTGCCCACTCCTGTCGGGCCGACCAGGGCAACCACAGAACCGGACTTGATGTCCAGGTTGATGCCATCGAGCACATTGGTTTCTTGGACATAATGGAAACTGACGTTCTCGAACCGGATTGCCCCTTTGGCCCGCCCGCTCAATTCGATGGCTCCGGGCTTTTCGGCCACGTCCGGCTGTTCGTTCAACAACTCGGCCACCCGCTCGGCTCCGGCCAGTGCTTCCTGCACGCTCTCCCATGCGCCGCTCAGCGCGCGCACCGGCTGGTAGAACATATCCAGGTAGAGGAAAAAGGCTACCAGGTCTTCCAGCGGCATTGTCTGCCCCAGCACCATGCGGCTGCCAAAATAGATCAACACGATGGTGCCCAGCGATGAACTAAACTCGACAAAAGGCTGGAACGTCGCCATTAACCGCAGCGCGTTCAACATCGAGTCACGGTAGTTGTTGATCCGCTCGCCAACGCGCTGTGCCTCAGTCTCTTCGCGAGTAAAGGCCTTGATCTCGCGGATGCCGGACAGATTTTCATTGAGCGTGGCGTTCAACTCGCCCAGCTCTTGCTGCCGTTGGCGAAAGGCCGGGCGCACATATTTGGCAAAACCGCGCATCGCCAGGATGATCAATGGGATGGGCACGATGCTGAGCAGGAGCAACTGCCAGTTCAACAAAGCCAGCACAATACTCACTGCGACAAACGACAGAACATTGACCGTCACATCAGGGATGGCATGCGCGATCAGCCGCTCAAACATGTCCGAGTCGTTGACCATGCGCGACATCAGTTGCCCAGTCTGCTTGTCCTCGTAAAAGCGCAGCGAAAGCCACTGCAAATGCCGATAGATGTGCTTGCGCGCGTCGGCCACCACACCCCAACCGGCCACGTGTGCGGCATAGCTGCGCACAAATTGCAGCCCGCCGCGCGCCAGATAAACCAACAGCGCCAGCAAAGCCAGCCGGGTGATGATCGTCGCCGATTCGGGCGTCAGTGTCGAGTCATTGATCGTCGCCACCATTGTTTTGATGATCCACGGCGCAAACAACTGCACACCGACCAGCGCCAGCATACCAAACACGGTCAACGTCAGCGCGCCGATATAATGTCTGGCGTACTTGAACAAAAAGCCAAATACTTTCACTACACCCTCCTATCCAAAATAAATTGGAACTGAATGCGGATGTAATCCATCCGCCGACCTGGCCGCTCGGAAAGATTCTTGAGCAAGGATCTTGGGGGACAGGCCCTGTTTCACAAAAAAGAAAAGGCTCGCCATACGCCTTGTACGGCCGCCTTTTCCAACGCCTGCGAGGTTAGCTGACGGGATCGGGCCGGAAAACTTGGCCCTATCGGATTGCTCAAACCCGGATTCGCCCCTTCAATCGCCCATCTTGCGGGACAATTGATTGGTTCCCCCGCTACCTGTCTTGACGCAAAGGCCTCAAAACGCGGTATTCGGCGAAAACTATTTCGGTTACGAAACATTATATCACAAATACACACGACTGTCAATTTCCGGTCAGACCATATGACCGATTTAATCTGCGGCAACTGTAAACTCGTTCACGATCTCGCGGAGCAGCGACGTGTCCAGGTTGCCGCCGGAAAGCACGCAGATTACTGTCTTGCCTTTGAGATCGATGCTGTCGGTTAGCAGCGGCGCAACAGCGATCGCGCCGGAGGCTTCAACGACCAGTTGGTGACGATCGAGCAAAGTGAAAATGGATCGGCGCAGGGCTGTCTCACTGGCCAGCACGATCTGGTCGATCAGCTCGTGCGCGATCTCGAAAGGCACCCGGCCAAAGCCCCCGGCCAGTCCATCAGCGATGGTCGGCGCGTGATCATAGGGATCATAGGCCAACCCATCGCGCAGACTGAGCAGCGCGGCTGGGCTGGCTTCCGGCTGCACGCCGATCACCCGGCAGGTGGGCAGCATCGTTTTTGCCGCGACCGAGACCCCGGCGATCATCCCCCCGCCGCCGATGGGGACAAGCAGGGCGTCTACCTGGGGCAGATCGGCCAAAATCTCCAGCGCCATCGTTCCCTGCCCGGCGACGACGTCGGGATCGTCGTAGGCAGAGATATAGGTCGCCCCAGTGCCGCGCGCATACTGTTCGGCCATCTGGTGCGCTTCTTCATAGGTCGCGCCAACGCGATGCACGGCCACGCCAAACTGGGCCATCTTGTCCGTCTTGGCGCGCGGCGCGCCGCCCGGCACAAAGATCGTCGCCTGTGCCACGCCCATCGACTGCGCGGCGTAGGCCACACCGAGGCCGTGGTTGCCCGCCGACCCGGTGACGATGCCCCGCGCTTTTTCTTCTTCGGTCAGCAGCGCGATTTTGTTGAGCGCGCCGCGCACCTTGAACGAGCCGGTCGGCTGCCAGTTTTCCAGTTTAAGCCACACTTCAGCGCCAGAGGTCCGGCTGAGATAAGGGCTGCGCACCAGCGGCGTATGACGGATGAACGGATGGATGCGCTTGTGCGCGTCAAGGATGGATCGCACATTAACCATCGATTTCTTCCTTTTCTTTGACCAGATCGCATCCCTGCCCGCCCGTCGACGCGACGAGATCGGCATAGGCGATGGGAAAAATTGTGTTCGAGCTGCCCGCTGCCGCATAGACGGTCTCAAAGCGCGACAGGCTGCGGTCGATCAGAATAGTCATCGGCTGGAGATGGCCGAATGGGGCCACGCCGCCAACCTCAAAGCCGGTCACTCGCCTGACCGTCTCTACGTCGGCGATCTTGACCTGACGCTTGGAAACGCCGAAAATCCGGCGCAGCGCTTTGCTGTCGACCTGTTTGTCGCCCGCCGCCAAGACCAAAACCGGCTCTCCGTTGACGATAAAACAGAGCGATTTCACAATCGCCCCCAGCGCACAGCCAATCGCGTCGGCCGCCTCTTGAGCCGTGCCAGTGGGCACAGCAAAGGTTCGGATCTCGCTGCCCAGGTGCAGTGCATCCAGCGCGACCTGCACGCGCGACACAGAATTTATCACTATCATCTCTTTAAAACATCCCTAATTTTTATAAAAATTCAGACAGGAGGTGCGACAAAAGTTGTACCCGCGCGCCAAAGTGTGTTATAATTTCTGCCAACCGTATACTTTTTCACTGCTGTTGTTATATGTCAAAGGAAGTCCCATGCTGATCCATTCCGCGACGCTCGCCGATTTGAATGCCTGTCTCGAACTCAGCGCCGATTCGCAGACCGACTATGTCTGGCAGATGGAACACCGCCAGGAAAACCACGCCACCTCAATCCGCTTCCAGACGGTACGGCTGCCCCGGGTGATGTACATACGCTATCCCCGGCAACGCGACAATCTGGCCGCTTGCTGGGAACAGGGATCGACGGTGCTGGTGGTGACCAACAAGCCCAAATCGACGCCCACTTTGGTCGGCGTAAGACCCGAATCGGTCGATTCGAGCGTCGAATTGACCGACGAAGATATGATCACAGACGGCGTCGCTGCGCCGGTCTTTGCCTACTGCCAGCTCGATGCGGAACCGTGGCACAAAACGGGCTGGATCACCCACCTGATTGTCGACCGCCCCTATCGCAAGCGCGGAATCGGGACGGCGTTGCTCAAGGCAAGTGTGGCCTGGGGAAAAAGCAAGAAACTGGAACGGTTGATGATCGCCGTGCAGACCAAGAACTATCCGGCGATCTCGTTCTGCGAAAAACACAACCTGCTCTTTTGCGGATTCAACGATCACTATTACGTGAATCGTGACATTGCTCTCTTTTTTACGCTGCGAATCAACGGGACACAAGCCCAAAACGAATAGCTATTTCGGGAGGCATTTATTCTACTCTCCATCCTGACCCTGTCCAATAGGATTTTATCGTCGGCCATTTTGCTGACTGCGTTCTCGTTAGCGATCTATATTTTCCGGCACAACTGGCGCAGTGCTGTGGGACGTGCGTTCTGCATTATGCTAACTTTTGTCATGATCGTTTACCTGGGCGATATGGCAGTCCTGGAAGTGATGTCGCACGACTCGGCGGCCACCTGGCTGAAATTTCAGTGGTTGGGTATCGCGTTTGTGCCCGCTTCTTACCTGCACTTTTCTGACGCTTTGCTCAACACCACCAGCAGCCGGTCGGAATGGCGGCATTGGGGCGTCAGGTTGAGTTACCTCGTCGGCGGCGCCACCCTGTTGTTGGTCATCCTCAGCCCATGGATTGTGCGCAACGGCGTCTACACGGCGCTCAAGCCACGCTTACAAGCTGGCCCGCTGTTCTGGGCCTTTGCGGTCTATTTTTTCGCTGCCGTAGTCAGCGGCGCAGCCAACATCAACTATGCACGGCGACGTTGCCTCACCGCCACATCGAGGCGACGTATGGGCTACCTGACCGTCGCCTTTGTCGCGCCGGCGCTGGGCGTATTCCCTTATATGCTGTTGACCACACTGCCTTCGCGCCTGCCCGACTTGCTTTTGATGACCATTTTGCTCGCCGGCAACATCGCGGTGGCGATCATGATCGTGATTATGGCTTACACAGTGGCTTACTTTGGCGCTTTCACTCCCGACCGGGTGATCAAGTACGACCTGATCGAATACCTGCTGCGCGGACCGCTGCTGGCCTCGATCGTCGTGGTCATTTTTTTGACCGTACCCAAGATTGAGACGATCCTCGGCTTGCCCGGCGACCTGATTACACTGTTTGCTACTGTGCTGATCATCATCCTGGCGCAAAAGATGATCAACCTGGCCCGCCCCTTTCTCAACCGCATCGTCTACCGCCAGGACCTGGAAGAAATCGCCTGGCTGCAAGAACTCGACACGCGCCTGCTGACGCCCAGCGATCTGGAGCAGTTTCTCGAAAACGTGCTTTCGGCCCTGGCCGAACTGCTGCGCGTGCACCACGCTTACGTGATCACCGTTGCTGGCGATCAGTTCGAGATCGAAGCCGCATGCGGCAGCGAACAACAAGCCATTCACCTGCTGCAGCAGCACGATCTACAGCCGATTCTACAGGTTTTGCCGGAAAACGAGGAAAACTGCCCTGCATTGATCGAGGTCGATGGTTATGTGCTGCGCCCGCTGTGCACGCACACCCACGATGCCGTGCTCGGCGTGCTGATTGTCGAACGTCCGGTCGGCGTTTCCGTCAACGACGTCCTGAAAAACGATGAAATCGTCGACCTGATCGAACAGGCTGAGGTGGCGCTGGAGGATCGACAAGTGCAGCAGGGAATTTTTGTCGCCTTGCAGCAGATTATGCCCGACATCGAACGCATCCAAAAACGGCAGCGATTGATGCGCTATGTCACCTCGCTGCCGCGCCCGGTCGAGGATAACCCGATTAACAACCCCTCATTCACGCGTTGGGTCAAAGACGCACTGACTCACTTTTGGGGCGGCCCCAAGCTGACCAGCAGCCCGCTGCTCAAACTGAACGTGGTCGATGCGGCCCACGAACTGTCCAACGGCGACGACGTACAAGCTCTGCGCCAAGTGCTTGAACAGGCCATTGAAGCACTGCGTCCGCCCGGCGAACGCAAGATGACCGCCACCGAGTGGACGTTATACAACATCCTCGACCTTAAATTTCGCCAGGGATATCGGATGGTTGATATCGCCAACCGGCTGGCCATCAGCGAGTCGGATCTATATCGCAAGCAGAAAACCGCCATCGCCGAGGTCTCGCGGGTGCTGGAACAAACAGAACGCCAGTCGACGATGGTCTAAGCCACAGTGTGGTCTAGTCTTCCAGTGGTTTGCGCTCCGGGCCGTTGGCAGCGAGCACCATCTGTGCCAGGAGACGGCTCTTTTGATAGGCCGCCCAGATCGCCTTGGACAGCACCGTGCGCATCGATCCCTTTTCAAGCTGATAGATCGCGTCGGCGCTGGTGCCCCCCGGTGAGGTAACCATGTTGCGCAATTCAGCCAGATGCTTGTCGGATTGGGCGGCAAAGAGCACCGAACCGCGCACCGTCTGGATGACCAACTTGTGCGCATCGCCCCGCGAAAACCCCAGATGTACCGCTGCATCGACCATCGCTTCCATCATCAAAAAAACATAGGCCGGCCCGGTACCGCTAACGGCGGTAGCCATATCCAGGTATTCTTCGGCATGCACCTGAAGTTCCTGCCCCATCGCCTGCAAAATGGCCCGCGCCTGCGCCTGTTGCGCTTCGGTCACGTCGTGCGAGGCGATCCACACTGACATCGCTTCGCCAATCTGTGCGGGTGTATTGGGCATCACCCGCACCACAGCCTCGTGATGCAGTCCGTTGATCAACGTCCCCACCGGCACTCCGGCGACGATAGAAAAAACCAATGCTTGGGGCGGAATCCGGCCGCGCAATTCGGGCAGCACCATGGGCATCACCTGCGGTTTGACCGAAAGCACAACCACGTCACAGTCACGGATGGTCTCACTGTTACTTGCAAGCACTCTGATCCCGTATCGCCTGGACAGATCGTCCGCGCGATCCGGCCTTGGCTCGCTGGCGATCACGTTTTCAGTTGTGACCAGTTTTCTGTCCAACAATACTTTGATGATGGCTTCAGCCATCGTCCCTGCGCCGATAAAGGCAATATTTAGACTTTTAAGCATCTCTCCTCCCAAGATCGAATCGCTTTGCTGAACCTTTTCGAGCCATCGAACTGTCTCCCGCCCGAATGCGGCTAATCAGGCGGTCAGTCTGACCTCGATACTCATTCCACGAAACCTTGCCCTGGGCTATACCCAGCAGTGTTTCGCACAGAGCAAGGTTGACCGGCGTGGGCGCGCCAACCTTTTTCCCCTCGCGCGTCACCGCGCCGTTCAAAAACTCGACTTCAGATTTGCGACCACGCGCAAGCTCGGTGTGCAAAGAGGGTCGCCGCCCGGCACGTCCATTGACGACGGCGCGGATAAAGGTCATCCGGGTTATGCTCGACGGCATATGGGTCAGGCTCCAGACCAGCGTCGGCACCGGACATCCCGGCAAAGACACTAACTCGATGCCCATCCGCTGTACAACGAGCAATGCCTCGCGCAACGCATCCAACTCGAGTTCGTACAGACGCCGATTTTTATAAACCTGGTCGGGCGGCCAATCGAGAATGGCCGGAATGGCGTTGGCCAGCATGCCGGTCAACAGCCGCGACCATTGCAGTGCGCGCACGTCCTGAACCTGACGCGTCTCAAATCCAGCCTGCACCAAGAGATCGACCAGAAAAGCAGGGGCATGTCCGTTGGCCGCCGCCACAGCGATGCCGCCTCGATGATGCCCCTGGCGGACAACTCCCGGCTTGAGCATATCCACCGAAATAGTCATTACCCCAACAAAAAGATTCGGCTCGCCCAAAATGCCCTGAGCAACCTCTAACCCGCCGACGCCGTCTTGCATCACCACTGCCCGCGCTCCGCGTTGGACAAAAGGCAGCGCCTGTACGGCGGCGACGGCGGTATCAAAGGTCCGGGTCGTGATCAACACCAGATCAAATTGAGACTCGCCCAGCGATCGGGTGTCCTGAACGGCCATCAAACGATCCACACAGCCCGCGCGCCCGTCGCACTCGAACATCAGGCCGTGGCTCTCCACCGCCCGCACGAACGCCGCCCGCCCCACTGCCGTCACTTTGTGCCCAGCCAGGGCCAGGCGAAATGCCAATAGAGTGCCTACCGCACCTGCACCGAGGATCAAAACATCCATATCCCCCCCTGCACCAGTTTGCCTTGACGCACAAGGCTGGATTATACCCGCAATCTACCTTTTTTGCGAGTTGGCCCATTCATTTTGCCCAGAATGGCATTTGAAACGAGGCAAACAAAACACCGGGGTTGCCCAAGCCCCGGCGCTTTGTTTATTTATATCAAGAGGAGGAAAAATGAGTCTGCACCTATCATAACATAAATCTGTGCATCGGACTGGACGCTTTTTCAACGTTTTTCCTACGACATTATCCTGTTGACGTTATGCGGCATCCATACCCGCCCTCAACCGGGCGATAAAATTGCGCGCCGCCGGCGCCGGACTGGCCGCGGTACCGATCGTTTTGATCAGCGCACTACCGACGATCACCCCGTCGGCGATTTGGGCGACCAGGGCTGCCTGCGCCGGCGTGCCAATGCCAAAACCCACTGCCAGTGGCAAGTCGGTTTGCCCACGCACGCGGGCGACAAACGCGCCCAGGTCGGCAGAAAGCCGGTCGCGCACACCGGTCACACCGAGCAGCGAAACCAGGTATTGAAAGCCTGATGTGCGCTGCGTCACCCATTTGATGCGCCCCTCGCTGGACGCGGGCGAAAGCAAAAAGATCAGGTCAATCCCAAGCGCATGCAGCGCCTCGCGCAGCGCATCCGATTCTTCCGGCGGCAGGTCGGGCACAATCGCGCCGTCGACGCCGGCCCTAGCAGCGCGTTGCGCAAACGCATCGATCCCCATTTGCAGGATCGGGTTGTAATAGCCCATCAGCACAAAAGGTACTTTTATTCCCCGCGCGCGCAGCGCCCCGGCCTGCTCCAGGCACAATGCCAGCGTCATCCCGTTGTCCAGCGCCTTTTGCCCCGAAGCCTGGATCGTCGCCCCATCAGCGAGAGGATCGCTGAATGGCACGCCCAACTCGATCAGATCCGCGCCACCTTCGACCAACGCCGGGACCAACTCAAACGCACTGCCGAGCCTGGGAAAACCCATCGTCAAATAAGGCATCAATGCTTTTTTGCCGGATTTCTTTAGAATTTCAAAAGTTGTCGCAATTTTACTCATTGATTTCTCCATTGTTCCGTATTGCGTATTCCACGGCTGAAGCATCACGCAACATAAACGCCCAATGCTCCGGCGACGGTGTGCATATCCTTGTCGCCGCGCCCGCTAACGTTGACGATAATGATTTGCTCCGGCGACATGATCGGCGCGCGGCGAATCGCCTCGGCGACGGCATGGGCACTTTCAAGTGCAGGGATGATCCCTTCGCAGCGACTCAGGGTTTGCAGCGCGTCAAGCGCGGCGTCGTCGGTGGCACAAGTGTACTCGGCGCGGCCGATCTCGCGCAGCCAGGCATGCTCAGGGCCGACGGCAGCATAGTCCAGCCCGGCGGAGATGCTGTGCGTCAGCGCAATCTGCCCGTCGGGATTTTGCAGCACATAGGTCTGCGTGCCATGCAGCACACCCAGGCGACCCAGCGCCGGGTCGGCAAAGCGCGCGGCATGCCTGCCGCCGGAAATTCCTTCGCCCCCCGCCTCTACGCCGATCAAGGCGACCGCCTCGTCCTGCACAAAGGGGTAAAACAGGCCGATGGCATTCGATCCGCCGCCCACGCAAGCGATCAGCGCGTCGGGCAGGCGGCCTGCGGCGGCCCAAATCTGCGCTCTGGCTTCGTCGCCGATCACGCGTTGGAAATCGCGCACGATGCGCGGGTAAGGATGCGGCCCCAGCGCCGAACCAAGAAGGTAGTGTGTGTCCTGCACATGCGTCACCCAGTCGCGGATCGCCTCGTTGATCGCATCCTTGAGCGTGC
>JAFGEY010000507.1 GCA_016931365.1 Anaerolineae bacterium | reverse complement strand
GCGAGGCGCTGGCCCAGTATAACCGGGTTCTGGAACGGCGCAACGCGCTGCTCAAGTCGCTCCGTGAACGCGGCGCCACGAGAGATCGGAATGGCGCGCGCTTGGGCAACGGCGCGCGCCTGAACAACGGCGCGTCCGAACAGCTCGAGTTTTGGGACGAACGGCTGATCGAACATGGCTCGCTGATCGTCGCCCGGCGGCAGCAGGCCGCCGTCGACCTGGAGGCGCTGGCCCGACCCGTGCACGACGACCTGAGCGGCGGGCGCGAGCGGCTGCGGCTACGTTACCTGCCCAGTTTCGACCCCCACCCGCAAGCCGACGCGCGGCAGATGAGCCTGACCCTCGACCTGATGCCGTCTGTCTCGCTGCCGCAAAAACCGGAAGCGATCCGCCCGGCCTTCGAGCAGGCGTTGCGCGCGGCACGGGGTGAAGAGCTGGCGCGCGGGATGACCATCCTCGGCCCGCACCGCGACGAATTTCGCTTTTTCGACGGTCAGATCGACCTGCACACCTACGGCTCGCGCGGGCAGCAGCGCACCACCGTGCTGGCGCTCAAGCTGGCCGAGGTGGCCTTGATGGCCCGCGCGACCGGCGAACAGCCGATCTTGCTGCTCGACGACGTGCTCTCGGAGCTCGACACCGATCGGCGGCGCTATCTGTGCGGGCAGTTGAGCCGCGTCGAGCAGGCGCTGATCACCACCACCGACCTGGGCGATTTGACCGAAGAACTGCGCGGGACGGCGACGGTGTACCGGGTAGAACAGGGACGGCTGGAGGTTGTCAATAACAATGAACAAGCATCGTAAATCAAAACCTACGATATTTTTCGGCCATCTTGTCTGGATCGCCTTGCTGCTGACCGCCTGCCGCAAAGCGACGGTCGATCCCGCAACGCCGACGCCCGTTGCGCGGCTGGCGACGGAAACCGCAACCCGCACACCGACTGCCACGCCACAACCTGTAGCGACATCGACCAGAACCCTCACCCCTTCGGCATCGCCGACGCGGGCGCGCATGCCCACCTGGACGCCACGGGCGACCTCTATACCACGCGCAACTTTAACGCGCAGGCCCACTTCAACCCCAACACAGACGCCTACACTTACACCTATTCCCACACCGACACCGATTGGCCCGCTGCCGACCGTTCCGGCCTGGTCGCCGTTCCAGCCGGATTCCGAAAAGGCCTGGTGCTGGCAGGAAATGATGGGATTGGTCAACGCGCTCAATGACGTCTTTTTCATCGACACACAGACCGGCTGGGCGGTGGGAGAAAAGGGAACGATTTTGCACACCGAGGATGGTGGAGAAACGTGGCAGAGACAAGTTTGTCCGCTGAACAGCAAGGACTTTCCCCTCCCCGATTTGCGGCGCGTGATATTTACCGATTCACAGGCGGGCTGGATTGTTGGTCTGATCGATGGGGATACCGCAGGACTCTTGCACACCACTGATGGAGGAAAAACCTGGGCAAGTTGGCCAATGCCAGATACACATACTGAGTGGCGTGGACTGGATATGGCATGGGGCAACGCACAAGACGGCTGGCTGCTTGTTGGCCCAAGAGTTTTTCACACCACAGATGGCGGAGCGAACTGGCATAGGCAGCGAATTCCAACTGACACACCAGGTTCAGGGTTATCTGCATACAGCGAGACCTTGATAAGTATTTTCAGTCTGGACAGTCAAAATACTTGGATCCTGGCTTGGGGCTATCTAATGCGTACAACTGATGGCGGGGCAACTTGGACAGTCCATCCGATCGACTTTTACAATCCCAAAACATTGACGTTTGTAGATGAATTGAATGGATGGGTAATTGGCGATAACAAGATAGCTCATACAACCGATGGAGGCATAACCTGGCAAATCCAATATGAGGGTGAGTGGTATATTTATATGCAAGCCCTTGAATTTCTAGATGAAAAAACAGGTTGGGTTATAGCACGCAGTGTGTTCCAGTGGTTCGAATGGACAGGATATGCCGCAAGCGACGACTTGCTGCTTTTTACCCAAGATGGCGGTAAGACATGGCAAACCACGCAGGCACCAATTGGACGGCGCGCACTTGCATTCTCGGATAACGATCACGGCTGGGCCGTCGGCGAGATCGATCCCCGCGACGGCACGAGGACGACGCTTGCGCGTACTCGAGATGGTGGAAATGGGTGGCAAATCCTCGACAACGCTATTGCAGCATCCCCTCTGTTTTATCCAAGTACTGCACGTATCAATTCTTATTTATCTCAACAAATTTCCAAATCGTCCTCCTTGTTGACGCGGCTGATACCGGGGCCTTGTACCTATGAAGAACGAGATTTAATGCAACGGAGTCTTTTATGTCAGGGGTGGGATGGTGCAAGCTGGCAAGACCCATTTTCTACCAACAACAATGAAGATTGGCTAGCCGCGAATCGGCTGAACGTCGATTTGGATCGTGATGGGCAAAACGAAGTCGTACTTGGAGGAAGCAGTGGAGATTTCGGCCAGGTTTACGCAGGTGTATTGGACTGGGATGGAACACAGTGGCAAGCCGCCTGGTTTGGCCGTCAATCTACGTCACTTTCAGGTGGAGTCATCTTGGCACGTGTTCATAACATCGAACATCATCCACAATTGATCCTGGCTTCATTCACTCATCCTGGGTCAGGCACGGGCATTGATAGCGTGGCCTGGGATATCCTGGTTATCGAATGTGAACACTTGAACTGCAAACCCGTCTGGATACACCGTCTGGGCGAGCTGGACGCACTTTGGGCATGGAAAACGTCATACCACTGGCTGGGAAGTCAATATCGCTTCGTCGAAACGTCGCCGAATCAGCGTCCGGCAATCGAAGTGCAACGATATGGGATGTCCTTTGAACAAGTTCCAGAGACGGAAGACGCGCCAACCCCGGCAAGCCTGGAAGTACAGATCGCGCCTGTCGTACAGACCACGTATCATTGGAACGGCACACAGTACACACTGACGAACGAGAGCGAGCTAAAACCTGGCTATGAGTTGGATACGACGCCGATCACCGAAACCATCGATCTGGATGGTGATGGTTTGCAGGATCAGGTTGCGCATCGCTGGGAAATTACCTTCAACGGATTGGAACAGGTGTCTTCCTTTTACCGGGCTGAGGGCCAAGACCTGCGCCTCACCCAGGTTTTCACAACGTTTGTCAGCGGCGCACCGGTCGATCCGATAGCCATTGTCGATCAAGATGGCAAACAAGTCATTGTGCAATGTGCGCCACCACATCAGGTGTACCCCACAGAAGGCGAATGGCCTTCCTTTGAACCGATCTGCACCACTTATCATTGGGACACCGCCAAACAGCAGTTCGTGCCGCAAAGCGAAAGCAACTGACAGATTCGACTTGTTCATCAGACCAGACAACGGACAAGATTCACAGAATTGACAGGATAAAAGACCATCCAATCCTGTAAATCTTGTCAATCCTGTCGAACAACAAGCAGCAGGCCGAACGACCGCCCAGAAGACAGAACGGACAGGATTCACGGAATTTACAGGATAAAAACCATCCCCAATCCTGTAAATCTTGTCAATCCTGTCGAATAACGAACGGGACAAAAAAATGCAAGATGAATCGCTAACTAAAACCATTATCGGCTGTGCTTTCCAAGTGCATAACACTCTCGGCCCCGGCTTTATGGAAAAAGTATACGAAAACGCGTTGCGGATCGAACTGCTCAAACAAGGCTTGGCGGTCAAACAGCAAGCACCGATCCAGGTTTTCTATGAAGGCCAGATAGTGGGGGATTATTTCGCCGACCTGTGGGTCGAAGATCGAGTGATTGTCGAGATCAAGGCCGTCCAGGAACTCACTCAAGCGCACGAGGTGCAGTTGGTCAATTACCTGACGGCCACACGAATCGACACGGGGCTGCTGATCAATTGCGGGCCTTCCGTCAAGATCAAGCGCAAATATCGTGAGTATCACCCCGGTCAACACCGACAAGACGAACAGAATCTACAGAATGAATGAAAGAAATCCTGTTCATCCTGTAAATCCTGTCTACAAACAAGCCCTCAAAGGTATTGCCCTCTCGCTGCCGCTGCTCTTTCTGCTGCTCTTCTTCTTTTACCCGCTCGGCGCCATCCTGCTGCGCAGTTTCGACCGCCCCCCGGTGCTCCCGGAGCCGCTCTCACTGCTGCGCGTTTTTGGCTTCACGCTGGGACAAGCCACCCTGTCGACGCTGCTCACCCTGCTGCTTGGCTTGCCCGGCGCGTACGTGTTCAGCCGCTACCGCTTTCGGGGCAAGACGCTGCTCCACGCGCTGACCACCATCCCCTTTGTGCTGCCCACGCTGGTGGTGGCGACGGCCTTTCTCGCGCTGATCGGCCCCAACGGCGTGCTCAACGCGGCATTGACGCGCTGGTTGGGCCTCCCGCCGCTCGATCTCCAACATACCCTGGCCATCATCCTCATCGCCCACGTATTCTATAATTACAGCGTCGTATTGCGCGTGGTCGGCGGCGTGTGGGCCAACCTCAACCCGCACCTGGAAGAAGCGGCGCGGATGTTAGGCGCCGGCCGTCTGCGCGCCTGGTTCGAGGTGACGCTGCCGCAGCTGGCCCCCGCTGTCGGCGCAGCGTCGCTGCTGGTGTTCATGTTCTGCCTGACCAGTTTCGGCACGGTGATGATCCTCGGCGGGCCGCGCTTTGCCACCGTCGAGGTCGAAATCTACCGCCAGGCAGCGCACCTGCTCAACCTGCCCGTCGCCGCCGCCCTGTCGCTGGGGCAGATGGCGCTGACCCTGGCGGTGATGCGCGCCTACACCGCCCTGCAGCGACGCGCCACCCGCCCGCTGGACGTTCGCTCGCGGCAGACGGCGCAAAAAGTGCCGCGCCAGCCGGTCGACCGGTTGGCGATCCTGGGCAACGTCGCGCTGATGGCCGTGCTGCTCTTTGCCCCGCTGCTGGCCCTGCTCTGGCGCTCGCTGACCCTGGGCGGCCCGCTCTCGTTGCGCCATTTCGCCGCGCTGTTCCAGGACAGCGAACAGTCCTATTTCTGGGTTTCACCAGGGCGGGCAATCGGCAACTCGCTGCTCTTTGCCTCGGCGACGGCGCTCCTTTCGACCGTGCTCGGCGCACTCGGCGCGTACCTGCTCGCCGGGCGGGATCACCTGCGTAAAATTTCCGTCTGGCTCGACCCGCTGCTGGTGCTGCCGTTGGGCACGTCGGCGGTGACGCTGGGCCTGGGCTACCTGCTCGCTTTCAACCGCCCGCCGCTGAACCTGATCGGCTCCCCGGCCATGATCCCGGTCGTACACGCGCTGATCGCCTTTCCCTTTGTGCTGCGCAGCGTGCTGCCGGCCCTACGCGGCATCCAGCCCGCCCTGCGCGAGGCCGCATCGACCCTCGGCGCGACGCCATGGCGGATCTGGCTCCAAGTCGATCTGCCGCTGCTCGCCCGGCCACTGCTGGTTGGTGCGGCCTATGCCTTTTCCATCTCGCTGGGTGAATTCGGGGCCACGCTGCTGCTGGCCCGCCGCGAATACGCCACCATGCCGGTGGCGATCTATCGCTACCTCTCCAACCCCGGCACAGCCAACCTGGGCCAGGCATTGGCGATGAGCGTGCTGCTGATGCTGGTCTGCACGGCAAGTTTTGTGCTGATCGAGCGCTTTCGGGTAGGCGAGGCGGGCGAATTTTGACCGGCGACGACTGACTGCCGACCGACGACCGCTGACTGCTGTCAGCCGTCGGTTGTCGGCGGTCAACATCGAGAAAAATCTATGTCACTTTTAAACATCATCAACATC
>JAFGEY010000506.1 GCA_016931365.1 Anaerolineae bacterium | reverse complement strand
GGTTGGCCGGGTTGTTGAAGGCATAGCGGTAGAGGTTGTAATCCCCCGCGTCAAAGCCCAGCGGATCCGGGCTGAGAAAGCGGCCCAATGACGGCGAGTAATAGCGCGCGCGGTAGAAAGTGTTGCCCGTCTCCGCGTCGTACCGGCGACCGGTGAACAGGCAGCGGTTGCCGATGGCGGAGACAACAGAATATTCGAGTCACTCAACCCAACTCACCCGCCCAGTTTGACAGTCTAGCCAAATCACATATAATCACCCCTACGGGCGGTTAGCTCAGTTGGTCAGAGCGCCTCGCTTACACCGAGGAAGTCGTAGGTTCGAGTCCTATACCGCCCACAACAAAACCGTCCTGCGCTCGAGCGCAGGACGGTTTTGTTGCTTTGCAAGATCAAAGAGGGTCGCCAGCACGGCCAGGGAATGCTTGTGTCAAAAAATCCTGAGCGGTCATAATCAGAGTGTCGGCATACTCGCCCAATCTGCTTGACTGACAAAACGTTTTCACAAACAGATAACGGAAGCAAAATCAGCATCGACCGTTTTTCAGCCAGGTCAGCGGTTAGATCTTGGTCAGGACCAGACGTCCATTCGTTACACTCAAAGAATAGGCACTTTGGTCCACTGTGTCATACAAGATAACTTTTTTCGGGCTGTCATGGGATCCAACCACCACACTGCCCGTACCATTTACCGTGAAATATCTTGTACCTTCCGCGTCAATGACCTGAAAGATGTCAGCGCTTTGATCTGTGTTAGCCTCAACGACAGCCTGGACCTCATCCACCGTTCCTCTCACTTGAAACCTGGCTTTGGCGGGCGGATTTGCGGGAGGATGGGAGTCAAGTCTTCCCACAAGCAGCTTTCCATCCTCATCCCACAGGGCAGCGGTGAATCGCCAGTCTCGGAGAATGGCCAGTCCCTGATAACCCTGAACTCCCTCGATAAAGCCCATGTGCCAGGGATTAGTTACCTTTTCGTTTCCAAATCCAAAGTCCTTGTAGAATCTGATTCCGACATGCCCATGAGCGGCTACAAGATTGAGCAGCACGCCCGCCGGATTGATGACCGAGAGTTCGCTTTTGTGGAAAACAACACGTTCATTCATCTCGCCCTCTAATTGGGCTATCGGTTGGATTCCACGTGCCAGCTCTATTTCCAATTCTGCAACCCGGGTCTCAAGAGCGGAAATCCTGGTTTCCGCCGCACTCAGGCCTGTCGTCTCCGACCCACTTGATGCATTTTTTGGCAAGATGCCTGCTATCCAGCCGGAAATCGCTGCAATTGCGCCCCCCATCACGGCATAGAGGAACCCTCTTCTTCCCAAGGTGTCCCTCTTGTCTTGCTTGGCCGCTCTTTCTTGTTCGGACATATCCCAATCCTTCTTTCTGAAAACCGATAATGTCCGTGAACAGCCTGGTGGCGCAGCAAATAAGCCGCCTGACACATCACCGAGGAGTCGCAGACGGCTTCATTCGCTTGCTAGACGGACGCCAGTCAAGGACTGCGTCCTATCCCCGCGACCAGGACCACACACCGCGATCGTTCAGATTCCAGTATACCTCGGTGAGCATACGCAGATGGCCTTGTTCTTCCTTAGCCAGTTGTCTGAACATCGCTTTTCCATCAGAGTCGGAGGTCCGTTCGGCCAAGTCTTCATACTTCTGCCAGGCCCCTCTTTCGGCATTTTGAGCCAGGGTAATGACATCCATCATGCTCACTTTTTTGGCCTGAAGCACATTCATTGCCTCTGGAGAAACACCGATCTCGCTCTGCGCCTGAATGGGGAGAGGATAGCCTTCGTAGACGATGAACTTGTTCTTTTTTTGCAGCGAGGCGACCAATTCGGCCAGCTTGTCGTAGTGGTGCTGCTCGAAAGCAGCCAGGTTGACAAACAGTTTTTGGACTATGATGCTGGCCGTCTTTTCAGCGGCGTCGCTGTACAAAGCAATGGCCTGTTTCTCTGCCTCCATTGCGATTTGTATGGCATCCACAAGAGTTAGATTTTGCACGCTCATTTGATTCCTTTCTTTTGTATATTATGGATTGCTTCAAGTGTCTGCTAGACACTGATCACCCACGCTGTCACCCGCCACCCACCTGCTCCCCCACCTGCACACTTGAAAAAAGCGCCTTGATAAACCCAACCAAGGCCGTGATTAGCGAAATGATCGAAATCCACAATCTGATTCGATCATTCGGATCAGCAACAAACAAGCCCGTCGCCGGGGTTGATGGCGGATGGCCCGCCACCGGCAACCTGCGGCTACATTCAGTGCCTCGGGTTCTCGGATGTGCCAGCATCCGCCCAGAACCGCGCGGCACGATTTTTATGGGGTGTTGTACGGTGTTAAGGATAGCACAGAGTAGAAGAGTTGTCAAAAGGCAGTTACGCACAAGCCAGGATTGGGGAGGATAGGCCCTATTCTATCATGAGCCAACGTACTGCAAAAGGCGCCAGTTTTACAATATGTGACGTACCTGTTTCGCCGGACAACAGATCGCGCCAGCCCGCCCGGATCAGGCTGCATTCGGCGCTCAGTGTCTCGCCGGAGACGTTGTGCAGACACAACACGCGGCTCTGGTCGTCGGGCGCGGTGCGCAGCAGAGCAAACACGCGCCGGTCGGGCGTCAAGACCTGCTGCGCCCCAAAGGGATGAAAGGCTGGCTCGGATGCGCGGGCCTGGAGCAGCTTTTTGTACGCACCAAAAACCTGTGCGCGCAGCGAGGCCAGATCGCCCAACTCACGCTCCAGCGCGGCGCGCTCAAATTTTTGGCGGTTGATGGTGCGATTTTGGCCGCTCTGCTGCATCCCCTCGACCCAACTGCGCGAGCCGAACAGGCTGTGCACGTAAATGCCCGGCACGCCGGCCAGCGCCAACATGATCGCCTGGCTGACCACAAAGCGATCCCCTTGCGCCGACAGCGGCTCATCGCTGGCGGGATCGGACAGCGCATCGATGTACGAGATGTTCAACTCGTAGGGGCTGGCGCTGCCATCGGCATTGGCCTTGTAGGAGACACGCCCGCCGTGGGCGAGGACGGCGTCGGCCAAAGCCTGGATTTCGGCCTTGCTCAACAGCCCTTCGGCCGGGCGCACGCCGATCCCATCGTGCGAGGCGGTAAAGTTGAAAAAGGTCACGCCGGGCGGGATGTCGAGGCCGTCAGCCCAGCGGGAGAGCACGGTCGCATCGCCGGTGAGGATGCTGTGCAAGATCAGCGGGGCGAGCGGAAACTGGTAGACCAACTGTGCCTCGTCGGTGCCGCCAGAGGGCAGCGGATCGCCAAAGTAGCTGATGTTTTCGGCGTGCGGCACGTTGGTTTCGGTGATCATCATCACCCCCGGCGCGGCGAGGTCGAGCACGGCGCGCAAGAGTTTGACCACCGCGTGCGTTTGCGGCAGGTGGATGCAGGTCGTGCCGATCTCTTTCCACAGATAGGCGATGGCGTCGAGACGGATCAGTTCCGCGCCTTGCTCGACGTAAAAGAGAAACAGGTCGATGATCTCCAACATCAGCTCGGGGCAGTGATAGTCCAGGTCGATCTGGTCGGCGCTGAACGTGGTCCAGACCCACTTTGCACCCTCGACGGTCTGCACCCCGGTCAGCAGGGGCAGCGCGCGTGGGCGGACGACCATGGATAGGTCGGTGTGTGGATCGACGGCCAGGAAATACTTGCAGCACGGCGTCTGGCCGCGCTTGAACGCCGCAAACCACTCGCTGTGCTGCGAAATGTGATTGATCACCCCGTCGAACATCAGGCGAAAAGTGCGACCCAGGCGGGACACATCGGCCCAACGGCCCCATTCCGGCTTGACCTGCCGGTAGTCGATCACCGAAAAGCCGTCGTCGGACGAGTAGGGATAAAAGGGCAAAATGTGGATGCCGCTGACCACGCCGTCGAGGTACTGCCCGGCAAACTCGGCCAGCGAGCGCAGCGGCGCTTTGCCTTCCTCCTGCACCTGGTCGGCGTAGGCAATCAAGATGGCGTCGCGCTGGCTCAATCGCTCGGACAAGGGCCGCTTTTCTTGCGCTAACTGTGGATGTCTTTGTCTGAAATCGTCCAGGCGCAACTCAAGCCGCGACCACATCTCGGCGGCCGTTTGCGCGCCGTAAAGAAAGGTCAGATGCTTCAAGATGCGTTCTTGGGGAGTCATTTGATGATCTCCAGCGTTAAGAGATGGGCTTGTATTCGCCCGCTCCAGATTCAACGCCAGTACGAAACAAGCTCGATTTTGTTTACAATGCGTTCTGCTACGCGCTAGCAATGGCCCCCGCTACGCGGGAGCCATTGCCGGGGAATTCTTGGCGACGCGAAACCCGAAGATGATGCCTCCGTGGTAAGGAATGTTCCCGCCTCGGTACGCGCACCGAAGCAATCCGGGATCATTGGTATACCATGACCCGCCGCCGCGCACAATGCGCTGGCCGCCTGCTTCAGGGTTTTCACGCTCATCGTCACTACGGAAAGGATAGCCAAAAGAAGGTTTGTCCGGATCGCTGCCCCACAGGCTGCTGCACCACTCCCAGACGTTGCCGGCCATATCCGCACAGCCGTAGGGGCTGTCGCCGCCGGCGGGCGAATACTGCCCCACCGGCGTGGTCTCGCCGGAGTCGCCAGGCCGCCAGTTGGCGCACTCGGGATTCCATTCATTTCCCCACGGCCAGAGCCGCCCATCGTCGCCGCGCGCCGCCTTTTCCCACTCCGCTTCCGTAGGCAGGCGATAGGGCTTGTCCGTCTGCGCTTTCAGCCATTTCACGTAAGCCATTGCATCCAGCCAGGTGACGTAAACCACCGGATGGCCGGACAATTCATCCGAAAAGTGGATGTCATTCCAGTACTTGGGTGGGTTGTGGTTGGTGGCTGCGACAAAGGCCGCGTACTGGGCGTTAGTCACCGGGTAGCGGCCAATCTCATAGGCCGGCAGGGTCAGTTCGTGCTGGGGTTGCTCCCGTGCAAACCATCCCTTTTTCTGGTACTCTCTGGCCCACGCGAAACGACTGAGCATCTCTTGCACCTGTGCGTCGCTGGTGCCCATCACAAAGGAGCCGGCTGGCACATACACCATCTCCGGTTCGAAGGAATTGCGCGAGGGAGTATGAAAAACATTATTTTGTTCGGTTTGGCGGGACATAGGCGGCTCCTGGTGAATGGTTCAGGTGCTCTTTGGGTAAAATGCTAGCGATATTAAGGATAGCATAGAGTCAGAACCTTGTCAAAGCTATCTTGCGTGCCAGGCGTTACTGAACAAACCACAGCACATCTGACAACACTTGATGGTCGTCAAATGAAAGGCGGATCAGATGCGGCGGCGAAAACCCATCCACATAAGCGGCAATCAACTGCGCCAGCGCGCTCACCTCGGCGCGCAGCCGCCAATGCGCGCCGTCGTGCGCGTACAGCAGGATGAACAGCCGGTTTTCGAGATGATGCCGCCCCTGCGTGCTCTGCCGGTCGTACAGCCAGCGGATCAGATGCCGCTTGTCGCGCCGGGCCTGCTCAAACGGGCGATCGTACTGGGCCGGGAACACGCTCGTCTTGTGGTCAAAGGGGATGCCATCGATGCAAAAATCGACCAGCCGATCTTTGGCGTCCCGGTTCGCCTGTACGCCCGGCCGGGCGCAAAAGGCCATCTCGACCGCCCGGGCCGACCAAAAGTTGAACCAGCGATGCACGGCATAGTCGGCCAGGGGGCGATCCAGCCCGGCGATCTGCGCGCGCAAGTCGTCCCAGGCCAAGGTGTCATAAATGAACCGCGTCCGGCGATCCCAGTCGTCGGTCTGTTTGCGCCCCCAGCGCGCACGCGGGTATTCGACCACCCGCCGCTTGAGCTGCGCCTCGATCTCAACGAGGGTAAGGCTCATTCGAGCTGGCCCTGCCACTGCGCGACCATCGCTTGCAGCCGTTCGGGCAGCCGCTTGGGCATCGACGGGATGGGGCAGATGCGCAGGCAGTCGCCGCGAATGGGCGACTGCGGTTTGCCATCGCGCCGCCGCCGGCAAAGCGTGGGGTCGGTCTTGGCCGGTGTGTCGATGAAAATGCGATTGTGGTCGTCGCGCTCCACCGAGCGATAGTCGGTTGCCAGGGGATCGTCGCGCAGGGTGATGCACTCCATCATGCACGCCTTCAGGCAGAGTTTGCAGCGATCGCGCAGGCAGATCGGCTCGTCGATCAACGGATCGGCGATCAGGTTGGCGTCGGTGAGGATCGAGTTGAAACGCTGGCGCGGGCCGAACTGCGGAGTCAGGACGATGTTGTTATAGCCGAACTCGCCCAACCCGGCGCGCGTCGCCGCGTGGCGGTGCGAAAAAGGCCCATAGGTATAGCGAAAGGGTGAAAAGCGCTCGGCCGCGCCTCTCGGCGGCCCCTCCCAGGTTTCGATGTCGCTCAAATCGTCGACCTTGGGGTGCAGGCCGGTGGTTGGAAAGATCATCGCCTCGTAGCCGTGCGCCATCAAAAACTGCCCCACCACCTGCCCGATAAATTCGAGCATATAATCGTGCACCATGTGCCCGACCCGGTTGTAAAACATCTCCAGAAAGGGGTACTTTACATGTTCGGGGATCATTTCCATCTCGATGTCGGCGAGGGCTGCGGGCGCGTCCATCACCGGGTTGAGGATGGGCATCGCCACGGAAATGACCGAGCGCACCTCGGGCAAGAAATCTCTGGGATGGTGCCCGCGCGGCGCGGCATCGTAGAGCGGCGGCAGCGGGTCGAAACGCTCGATCGAGGCCACACCGACCAGCACCGCCCCTTGCCGCCTGGCAACCTCTTTGACCTCGGCAGTGAGTTTGTCCATATCGAGTCCCATATCAGCATCTCCTTTCCAATTCAAACCAGAACCATCTCCGGTGATGCAGTAACTAGTCTACCAGATTTTTCTTGTCCGACCAAATTCAGGTTGAGGTCAGCAAAAACGCAACCCGGTTTGAGTCCCTCGCGTATAGATGGACAATGTATTTGAATGAGATATTGATTGAAAGGACAAGACAATGGAAGAACAAGTTGTGCAAACCGGTGTAGAAACCACGTCAGATGACAAGCTGTGGGCCGCGCTGGCCTGGCTGCCCTTTTCGCCGCTGTACCCATTGGTGGCAATTTTGCTGCTGTTGATGGATGAGAAAAAGAACCGGCCGTTCATTCGCTACAATGCCGTGCTCTCACTGGTGGCGGGTGTGGCGCTGCTGGTGCTGTCGATCCCCACGTTTGGCCTTGCCGCGTTGGGATATCTGGTCTTTTTCTACTGGGCTTACCAGGCCTTCCAGGGCGAAACGGTTCAGGTTCCTGTGTTGAGCGATTGGATCAAAGAGCAAGGTTGGGCAAAGTGAGGTGATGACAATGGCAACGACAATGACGGGTGAACACAAACTGCGACGGCAAAATGGCATCGTCGCCGGGGTTTGCGGTGGCTTGGCCGAATTCACCGGGATCGGTGTCTTTTGGTTCCGGCTGGCCTTCCTCATCTTGATGATCCCCGGCGGGCTGCCTGGATTGGTGCCGTACTTTATTCTCTGGCTGGTGATCCCCAAACGGCGACACTGGCCGCGTTAGGACAGTCAAGCTTTACAAGAGCGCTGGCATTTTTGCCAGCGCTTTTTTGTTTACGCTTCTCACCCACTTGATGGTATAATGCACCATCTTGTTCAGAGGAGAAGACATGGTCGGCACACTGATCAACACAGTCACGGTGATCTTGGGCAGCCTGCTGGGCACGATTCTGGGCAACAAATTGCCTCAAAAAATGCGCGAAACGGTGATTTACGGCCTGGGCTTGATGACCTCGGTGGTCGGAATGCAGATGGCCTTGCAGACCGGCAACGTGCTGCTGGTGATGGGCAGCGTTCTCGTCGGCGGGATCGTGGGCGAGTGGTGGGACATCGATGCCCGGCTGAACGCTGCAGGCCGCTGGCTCGAAAACAAGATCGGCGACCGGATGGGCACAAACCAGGGCGAACGCTCGATCACACGCGCCTTTGTCACCGCGAGCCTGGTCTTTTGCGTCGGCCCGCTGACTGTGCTCGGATCGATCCAGGACGGGTTGACCGGCGATTATACGCTGCTGGCAATCAAATCGATGCTCGATGGATTTGCCGCGCTGGCCTTTGCCGCGTCGATGGGGCCGGGCGTGCTATTGTCGATCCTCACCATCATTGGCTTTCAGGGCGGCCTGAGCCTGGCCGCGATGGGTTTCGGCGACCTGCTCGGCGAGGTTACGCGGCAGACGCCGTGGGTGATCGAGATGACGGCATCCGGCGGCGTATTGATGCTGGGCATCTCACTGATGCTGCTCGATCTGCGCAAAATTCGCGTCGCCAACCTGCTGCCTGCCGTGGTCATCGCACCGTTGGCCCAAATTGCACTCGAAATGATGGGCGTCGGGCTGTAAATATCGTGCCCCAAGTCATGATTGACATGTCCGTTCAGACATCCTATAATACCGTTATGGTAACACACCGTAAACACAACCCAGATTGTCTGAAAAGCATCGTCAATAACGCTATCGAGGGGATGATGGTCCTCGATGGCCACGGGCATGTGCTGATTGCCAACGCGCCTCTGGCCTCGTTGCTGAATTCGACGTGCGACCAACTGGTCGGGCGTCCAGTGACGCATCTTTTCCCCGAACTGCAGATTGACGCAAGCACACGGCTGGCGTTACAACGCATCCAACGGTTTTCCTACCAGTTTGACCAAAATGGCAGTACTATTCACCTGGAAATACAGTTGTTGCCTCTCGAACAAATTGCCGACGGCCCGCCAAACTGGCTGGTCACCGTGCGCGACATCACTGAAAGCAAGTTGCACACCCAAAGTCTGGAAGAAGCTTTTTCAGAGCGAACGCACGAACTTCAAAAGACGTTTCACGAACTGTTTGAACGCGAGCGCCATCAGCGCGCGATTAGCGACGAACTGCGCCAGGCCAACCTGGCCTTGCACATCGAAAAACAACGCACCGAGGCCATCCTGCACAGCATCGCCGATGGGTTGATCGTCGCCGATCAACAGGGCGTGGTTACGCTGATCAATCCCGCCGCTGCCAGGATGCTGGACATTCCGGCAGAACACCTGATCGGCACAGCACTTGAGGAAAGTGCCTACGTCAACGTGCGTCTTTTTACAGCCGCTATCTTTGATCCTGCCCGCCAGGAAGACACAGTCGAGTTTGAACTGTTCAAGAACGATCTCGAAGCAGAACGAGCCTGTTGGCAGACCCGCGACTGTGCTGACGCTGCTTGCCAGGCTCTGCAGAACGATCAAGTGGCCTGCTGGCAGATCAGCAACAAATGTGTTTTGATCGCCGCCCCGTCTCACACATCCACAGACTGCCCAATTCTCACATCACTGGCCCGGCTGACCCTGCACGCACACCGGTCGTCCATTCTCGATGAAAACGGACAGCCAACTGGCATCGTCGTCGCCCTGAGCGACATCACCCATCTCAAGGAATTGGATCGCCTGAAATCGCAGTTTGTATCCAGCGTATCTCACGAACTGCGCACGCCGCTGACCAACATCAAGATGTACCTCTCACTGCTCAAAAAGGGACGGCCCGAAAAACGAGAGCGCTATCTGCAAGTGATCACCACCGAAGCGGAACGGCTCGAACGGCTCATTCAGGACGTGCTCGACCTTTCGCGGATCGACGCTGCGAGTGGGCAAGCCAAGCACGAACCGCTCTCAATGCCCGATCTGGTCAACCGCGTGGTCGAAATGCACCGCCCGCGCGCAGAAAGCCAGGACATCGTCCTGGAATGCTCTATCCCACCTAACCTGGCCCGATTTGTGGGCGACTCGACGCAATACATCCAGGTGTTAACCAACCTGTTGAGCAATGCCGTGCAATATACGCCAGCAGGCGGGCAAGTGCAGGTCGGGTTGAGCACAATCCGCAATGGTCGCTGGAACCCACTTGCCACTGCCCCTACAATCAATGCCGACCTGCCGCCGGGCGACTGGGGCGCGCTGTGGGTTTCCGACACGGGTATCGGTATTCCGCCCGAGGATCAGCCGCACATCTATGAGCGATTTTTCCGCGGCTCTGCCGAAAAACTTGATGTTCCGGGAACCGGGTTGGGACTGGCTATCGTGCGCGAGATCGTCCAACAGCACAACGGGCACATTTTTCTTCACAGCCAGCCCAATGTGGGCAGCACCTTTGTCGTCCTCTTGCCCGCGATCCTGGAAGAGGAGATCCGGCCGCGCATCATGATGGTCGATGACGACGAAACGATCGCCGGCCTGGTCGCGCGGATCGTGAAACGGTTGGACTGCGACCTGGAGTGGATCGCCGACGGCGCCGCCGGGTTCGCCAAAGCGTCGGCCAACCCGCCCGACTTGATGATCCTCGACCTGAGCTTGCCGGGGATGGATGGAATGACCATTCTGTCGCTGCTGCGCACCGTCCCTTCGACCAAGGCGATGCCTATTCTGGTCCTGACGGGGTGGGGCAACGTCGACGAGAACTATCTCAAAAGGTTGGGGGCCAACGCCCTGCTCAAAAAACCCTTTGCAGCCAAAATATTTGCCGAATTGACCACGAAACTGCTTGATCTGAAAACCACTACACAGGGGAGACAATGACGCTCATTCTGGTCGCCGAAGACGACCCCTCGATGCGCGAAGGCATCTGCGACACCCTCGAACTGGAAGGCTATGCGGTATGCGCCGCGGCCAACGGTCGAGAGGCGCTCGGAGTGATGCAAGAAACGGTGCCCGATCTGATCATCTCGGATATTATGATGCCCGAGATGGACGGCTATCGATTCTACGAGGCCGTCAGGCAGCACGAAGCCTGGCTGGCGATCCCCTTTATCTTTTTGACGGCCAAAGATCAACGCGAAGACATCCGCCTGGGCCGCCGGCTCGGCGCCGACGACTATTTGACCAAGCCCTTCGACTCGGAAGACCTGTTGATCGCCGTGCAATCCAAGCTGCGCCGCGCCGACCAATTTCAACAAGGGATGCGCGAGCGCGTCGAGCAACTGGAAGAACAACTGGTGCGCACCGAGCGATTGGCGACCATCGGCCAATTGGCCGCCGAATTCGCCCATGAGATCAAGAATCCGCTCACGGCGATCTCGATGTATGCCGAGTTTGCCCAACGGGACCTCAACAATATTGACTCGGCCCTGGCGCAAGATATGGAACAGATCGTGCATCAGAGCGAGCGCATCGCCCGCCTGGCCAAAAGCCTGCTCACCTTTTCCCGCCAAACACCACAGCTTTTAGAAGGGGTCAACCTCTCCCGGCTATTCGACCGGGTGCTGGAAACGATTCAATTTCGCCTGACCGACATTACAGTCGAAAAACAATACGATCCCGACCTGCCCTTGATCCGGGCCGACGCGGGCCAGATCGAACAGGTGCTAATGAACCTGATCGTCAATGCCATCCAGGCTATGCCTGAAGGCGGGCAACTGACCCTGCAAACCGCGCGGATTCCAGATGCTCAAAAGCCTCTGGTATCAGCTACCGTTATCGACACCGGCTGCGGCATCCCACCCGAACACATCACCCAATTGTTTCAGCCCTATTTCACCACCAAAAAGGCCGGCGAAGGCACCGGCCTGGGCCTTTATGTGTGCAAAAACATCGTCGAGCAGCACCACGGCACGGTCGAGGTATCGAGCCAGGTGAACGTGGGCACCACATTCACCCTCACCCTGCCGCTCAAGCAGCCTGACAGCGAGATCAAGGTATGAGCGAGACGGACACTCTCTGGACTTTGATCGTCGGCCTGGGCAACCCGGGCCGCGAGCACCAGCATAACCGGCACAATGTTGGCTTTCACTGCCTGGATCGCCTGGCCGAAAAATATGGTCTGGCCTTTACCAAAAAGCAGCACCAGGCCGAACTGACCCAGGGGCGCATCGCCGGACAAAAGGTGCTCCTGGCCAAGCCGCAGACCTATGTCAACCTCAGCGGCGAAGCGGTGGGCGCGCTGGCCCGCTTTTACAAAATAAATCCAGAGAATATTTTGGTTATCTATGACGATTTGGATCTCCCGCAAGGCGCGACGCGCCTGCGTCCCGATGGCGGTTCCGGCGGGCACAACGGGATCAAATCGATCGTCCAGCACCTCAACAGCCAAGCCTTTCCCCGGCTGCGCGTGGGCATCGGACGGCCGCCGGGACGGATGGAACCCAAGGATTACGTGCTCCAGGATTTTGGCCCTGACGAACGAGTCGTCATGGATGAGGTCTATGCCCGCGTGGCGAACGCCGTGGAGGTGTTTATCGCCGCCGGGGTCAAAGAGGCGATGAACCAGTTCAACATTACGCCCAAAGCAGAATCAGAAAAGGGGGATTGATGATGAGTGCACCAGTCACGCTCCAAACGACTGTCGATGAATTCAAAATGCCATTAGATCAGGTCTTGATCCTGCCCGCCGACACGCGAGCCGCCGACATGGGCGCCAGGGGTCTGTGGCAGACCGATCCCAGCACACCGGTCTTGATCCAAAAGGGCGACGAGATCATCCTGGCGACCAGTTTCGGCAAGCTGACCAGCGTCCACCTGCCCCGGACGTGGTCGGTACTGGACACCAGTCTACGCGCTGCCACGCCGCCGCCCAAAATCCCAGCCAGCATGACATTGATCGAGCTGGGCACGCGCGCGCAATGGATGCTGGCCGTTGAGTGGTTGCTGGTGGTCGACGGCGAAACACAGGCCCCGCTCGGGCTGCTGCCAGGCAGGCGGGCTGGCGAAGCGCTGAAAGACTTGCAGGTATCCGACTGGCCCGGCGGCTGGCAGAACGACGTGATGCTGGATGCCGTCATCGTCGTCGACGAAAAAAAGATGCTCCAGGAGGTCGCCGACCAGTTCAAAACCCAATCTGTCGACGATACCACTCAGGTCGTCAGTTACGACAGCAAAAACAGCCGCTGGATCGTCTACTCGGTCAAGGCCCTGCTCGATGCCATCCGCGGAACGATGCCCCAACCCGGCCCCGACTATTCGCTGGGCAAGCTCTTTCCCCGTCTCGTCGTGGCTCTGGCCAGCACAATC
>JAFGEY010000505.1 GCA_016931365.1 Anaerolineae bacterium | reverse complement strand
GCTCTTGCCTGCGCCGTTGTGGCCCATTAGCGCGATAAACTCGCCGCGCTGCGCTGTCAGGCTGACTTTGTGCAGGACGGGCGTGCCATTGTAAGAAAAACTGGCCTTTTCAATGCATAAAATCGGTTCTTTTTGTTCGTCGTACTCTGGTGCTTTTGGGGAGTATAGTGGCACAGCGTGCTGTGCCGCCATTCCTTGTTCCTTATTTCCTTGTATCCTCTCCTTCGCCTCAGCAAGGGTGAGCGGCAACGGCGACCAACCTAACGCCCGCCCCAATTCGATCAAGGGCGGCACAAGGGGGATCGCTTGCAGCATCTCGCGCGGAGGGCCGGCTCTCAGCGAGCCGTCGCCCGGCAGGTAGACGATCCGGTCAGCGTAGCGTACCACACGCTCCAGCCGATGTTCGGACAGGACGATCGTTAGTTCCAGATCGTGGTTCAGGTGCACCAGCGTGTCGAGCACGCTGCGCGCCGACTGGGGATCGAGCTGCGAGGTGGGTTCATCGAGGATGAGCACGCGGGGTTGGAGGGTGAGCACGGCAGCGATGGCCACGCGCTGGCGTTCGCCGCCGGAGAGGGTGGAGAGTTTGCGTGCGCGCAGGTGGGCGATGTTGAGTCGATTGAGCGTCCAGTCGATGCGTTCCTGCATCGTCGATCGAGAAAAGCCCTGGCTTTCCATCGCAAAAGCCAGTTCGTCTTCAACCACATCGACGACGGCCTGTGTTTCAGGGTCTTGAAAGACAAAACCAACTATGTGGCTCATCTGTCGGGGGCCGAGGGTAAGCGGGTCTTGGCCATCGACGCGGATGTGCCCGGCGATTGAGCCGCCGTAAAAGTGCGGCACCAGCCCGTTGAAGCAGCGCAGCAGGGTGCTTTTGCCTGCTCCCGACGGGCCGACGACGAGCGCAAACTCGCCCGCCGCGATGTCCAGGGAGATGTTTTCCAACACGATATGTTTGCCGATCGTTTCGTCGGCGTCTGGATATGTGTAAGTCACGTGGGTCAGTTTGATCATAGCTGATTCCTGATCATTTTTCGACAGGATTTCCAAGATTTTCAGGATCGGAGGGTCTTTCATCCTGTTAATTTTGTTTATTCTGTCCAGGTCCGAGCACTGGCTGGGCAGTTGTGTACAGACTATAACATACAAGCAGCGTGCCGTCAAAACCTTGTTCCTTGTTTCCTTGTATCTATCACCTTGAGGAGTGCGGAGTGAATCGAGGCATACAGAGCATATCTGGTAAAATCGCTCTGGCAGTGCGCAATCTCTTTGAAGCCTGGATGCGGCGCATGCTGCCGCCATCTGCTGACGAGATCATCGCTTGGCGACAGCGCAATGTGCTGCTCATCTTGTTGTGCGGACTGGTGATAGGCAGCGTCAGTTATGCTTCGACGATGTTGCTGTCGTTTCGCCTGCAACAGTGGAATGTTATGCTGCTGTACACGGCGCTATACCTGTGGATTTTTATCGTCACCCTGGTTCCACGTTTACCTTCCTGGATGCGCATATTCACTGTGTTGTCCATGTCATACATTTTCGGGTTGAGTCGGTTAGTCGTGAGTGGGCCGGCTGGCAGCGGTCGGGTGTGGTTTTTTGCATTCGTGTTTTTTGCGACTATGGTCTGGGGTTTCAGGGCTGGTCTGATCGCCTGGGCCATCAGTTTGCTCACTCTGGGTGTGTTCACCGTGCTGTTGTGGCGCGGGATCCTGGACTGGCAAGCGATGGCGTATTCGCCCGACCTGTGGCTGACCACAGTGGTCACACTGGCTTTTTTGAGCCTGTTGGTTGTTGCGTCGCTGTCAATGTTGATGCAACGTTTGGAACAGAGCCTGCGTCAGGCCAGGGTAACCAATGTGCGGCTTGAAACCGAGGTCGCCGAGCGCCGGCAGGCTGAGGCCGCACTGTTTCGGCGCACCACTCAGTTGGAAGCGCTTCGCCAGAGTGGGTTGTTGGTTTCTGCCGAACTCGATTTGCGCTCTTTGCTTCAATCCATTGCCGCCCAGGCGGCCCGGCTGCTGGGCGGTAATGGAGGTGTTGTGCATCTTTATCGGCCCGATCTCGATGCGCTTGAGTGGATCGTTGCCGCATACTCGGATATGCATGAGGTCGAGCCCGATCTTCTCCGGCTTGGGATGCTGCTCAACCGTGGTGAAGGGCTGGCCGGCCGCATCTGGCAAACGGGGGAATCTCTTGTCGTTGATGATTATACCACCTGGGAAGGACGGGCGGCAGTCTATGAGGGGTATCCTCTCCGCTCGGTCGTGGGTGTGCCGATCCAATGGGGCAGCGAATTTTTGGGTGTGGTGAGCGTCAATGCGCACGAGGCGTGCGCATTTTCTTCTGATGACGGCGCTGTATTGAGCCTGTTCGCCGTTCAAGCGGCGACAGCGATCCGCAATGCCCGCCTTTACGAGCAAGTGCAGACGACGGCTCGCCAGATGCAGGCTTTGTACGAGACAACCCGCGCGCTTTCCTCGTCGCTTCGTGAAGAAGACGTGATTCGGACAATTTTACAGGCGATCTATCAGGTGTTGGGGTGCGAGCATGTCATTCTTTCCCAGGTTGATGAGGCGGCAGGGACGATTGGCATCCGGCACGGGTTTTGGCAGGGTGAGTTTGATGCTTTTCCTGAGTGGATTCGACAGGCGCAATATCCTCTCAATCATTCCGACATCGTCCCCGATGTGTATCGCACGGGACGCACTGAGATTATCAGCGGGTGGGATGAGCGTTTTAATAAGGAAATCTGGTCTACCTTTGGACACAGTCGCTTTTTTCGTGCTTTTGTGCCGGTCAAATTGGGCAACCGTGTGATCGGCGTGGTTGAAGTGGCATATGACAAAGATCGAAAAAAATCGCTCAGCGATCAAGAATTTGCGCTGTTGAATGCATTTATCGATCAGGCGGCGGTGGCTTTGGAAAATGCACGCGCATTCCAGGCTGTGCAAACCTCCGAGAGAGCTGTCCGCGAGTCGGAGCAGATGCTGCGGCTGATCTTTGACAATGCCTTTGACGGGATCAGCATTCATCAAGAATCACGGGATAGTGTTCGTGTGCTGCTCTACTGCAACGATCGTTACGTCGAGATGTCGGGGCGTGACAGACAAGAACTGCTGTCGATTGCGGACACGCGTTATTTTCAAACCCATATGGAGCAAGATCAAACCGCTTATGGACGGGCATTACAGGCAGGGCATCCATATTCTGGCCTTTTCTCGTGGCAGCGACCGGATGGGCGAGAGAACGTGATCGCTTATACGGCTGTGCCCGTGACCGTGGCCGAGGATATTTTGATCGTGGGCATCGATCGTGATATCACTGAACAGCGGCGCGCCGATCGGGAGCGCCGTGAGTTGCGCGACCGCCTCGAACGTGCCGAGCGGATGGAAGCGTTGGGGATGCTTGCTGGCGGTGTCGCCCACGATTTGAATAACATCCTTGGCCCGTTGGTGGCCTATCCTGACTTGATCTTGATGGATCTGCCGCCTGACAGCTTGATACGTCCCGATGTCGAGCAGATCAAACAGTCGGCCCAGCGCGCGGCGGCGGTGGTGCAGGACCTGCTCACACTGGCGCGGCGCGGCGCGTATCAAATGGAACCGCTCAACCTCAATCATATGGTTCAAGAGTACACCCGTTCCTTGCCTCTTGTTGAACTAAAGGCGCGCAATCCCACGGTGCGAGTTGAGGTAAGCCTGGCTCAAGACTTGTTCAACGTCAAGGGATCGACCGCGCACCTGACCAAAGTGTTGATGAACCTGGTGATCAATGCCTATGAGGCGATGCCTTACGGCGGTCAGCTTGAGATCAACACGACCTGCGAGAGCCTCGACCAGCCGTTGGCGGGTTACGAACAGATTGAAGCGGGCGATTACGTTGTGTTACGCGTGTGCGATACGGGCATCGGCATCGCGCAGGAAGATTTGCGCCACATCTTTGAGCCGTTTTACACCAAAAAGGCGATGGGCCGTAGTGGCAGCGGGTTAGGGTTGGCCGTAGTCTGGGGCGTGATGCACGATCACAGAGGGGCGATTGATGTGCATACGGTGTTGGGACAGGGCACCGAGTTTGCGCTCTATTTCCCGGTTACGCGCGAACAGATCGAGGTTGAGGAAAAGATGCAGTACGATTATCGCGGTACTGAATCGGTCCTGGTGATCGACGATCTGGCCGTGCAACGTGAGATCGCTATCCGCTTGCTCGCTTTACTTGGGTATCATGTTGCTGCCGTCGAAAGCGGATGTGCGGCGCTGGATTACCTGTCGCAGCACAAGGCCGATATTTTGGTGCTGGATATGATCCTGGATGACAAGACAGATGGTCTGGATGTTTACCGGGCAATCCTTGAGCGCTATCCGGGGCAAAAGGCAATCATTGCCAGTGGGTTTTCTGAGACCGACCGCGTCAAGGAAGCACAGCAGCTTGGAGCCGGGATATTTGTCAAAAAACCCTATACTCTGGAGCGCCTGGGCCGCGCGATCAGAAACGAGTTGGATCGATGAGCCATATACTTGCATCTCCGGCGCGCGGTGCAGAGCGCATCGAATGGGTCGACGTTTTGCGCGGATTTGCTCTGTTTGGCGTGCTGGTGGCCAATATGGCCGGGTACAGCGGCCTGACCCACAATCTTCCGCCTGTGTCGGATGGGCTGAACCGCTGGATCGTATTGTTGATCCGCTTTTTGATCGAGGCCAAGTTTTACTCGCTCTTTTCGCTGCTTTTCGGCTGGGGGATGGCGATGCAGCTTGCGCGCGCTGAGGCCCGAAAAGGCTCTTTTGTTCCTCTGTATCTCAAGCGCCTGTTCTGGCTGCTGGTTTTTGGCATTTTGCACGGCACATTGATCTGGTTTGGCGACATTTTGAGCTATTATGCCTTGCTCGGCGCGGTGTTGCTGCTTTTTCGGCGTCGATCGGGGCGCGTGCTGCTCGTTGCGGCATTGATCTGCTTGCTGTTCACTCTCGCTTTGCATACCCCCGGCGCATCGATGGACGCTTTTCGTCGCGGGTACGATCAAATCACGGCCTGGATGCGCCCCCAGTTCTCTGATGACGGCCTTTATGCCACGGGCACGTTGGGTCAGATCACGGCCCTGCGCGCGCAGACGTTTTTGAGCCAGCGTGCCTCCTCTCTGTACACTTTTGGCCCCGTTTTGGCGATGATGTTGCTGGGGCTGTGGGCGAGCAAGCGGCGATTGTTCGAGGATGCGTCGAGCCATTTGCTCTTTTTTCGTCGCCTGCTGTGGATCGGCCTGGCCGTGGGCGTGGCCGGCAACGGCGTCTATGCGCTGCTTTTTGCCCGCCCCGAACTGGTCGATCCAACCTGGCTGGATTTTATCCGGGTCGGTGCGCGGTTGTTTGGCGCTCCGGCGTTGATGCTCTTTTACGTCAGCGTCATCGCGCTACTGATGCAGCGAGGGCATTGGCAGTCCCGGCTGGCGTCTCTGGCGGCGCTGGGGCGGATGTCGTTGACCAATTACCTGATGCAGTCGGCAATCTGCACGCTCATTTTTTACGGCTATGGGCTGGGTTTGTACGGCGAGGTCGGTGCGACAGGCGGCCTGATCCTGACCATCGTCGTCTGTGTCATGCAAGTGCGTTTTAGCCAGTGGTGGCTCGATCGCTTCCAGTTTGGCCCAATGGAGTGGGCATGGCGCAGTCTGACCTATGGGCGTCGCCAGCCATGGCGGGTGGGCGAAACGGCTGAGCACATCCGGCCACTGCGCATTTCGAGTCGGGCGATATGGATCGCTGTGGGAGTGACTGGTAGCCTGATTGCTGTGGGCGTTGGTGCGTGGATCGCCCGTCCGCGCCCGGTCCAGGTGGTTGTTCAGACCCGCGTTGTGCCTGCTCAACCCCGTGCCACGTCGACGCCTGTCCCTGCGGAGCGCACGCCGGCAGTGATGTCCACGCCCGTCCTCGAACCGGCGCTGTACCATCCCGGTCCGGTCGTTTCTTCGGGCGATTTGCTGGCCCTGGCCTCGACCTTTGACCGCGATTCGGCGTTGGGGTTCATTGAAACGCTGACCTCGCCGCCCCACCTGGGGCGGTATGCCGGGGGCGCGAGCGGCTGGGCGGCGGGCGAATACATCGCCGAGCAGTTTGCGCGCTATGGGTTACTACCGGCTGGCCAAGATGGCAGCTTTTTCCAGGCCTTCCCGGTCGAGTTTGTAGCCCTGGCTCAAGAGCCGCGCCTGGCGGTGATCGGCCCCGATGGCACGCGCTACGATGCCTATCGACCCTATCGGGACTTTGCACCCATTTTGCGCTGGTATGCCGGGGAAGGCCAGGTCGATGCGCCGGCAGTATGGGGCAATGCCTGCGCAGCGGAGGATTTCGCCCGCATAGACACGGTGGGCAAGGTGGTGCTCTGCCGGATGGGAACGTTACTCGACATTCAGCGCGCGGCGATCGAGCACGGTGCGGCTGGCGTGCTCTTGCTAACCGATCCAGCCCAACGTGCATGCGACATGGCTGGTCCCTTTTACGAGACCTGGGTGCCCGATCCGCTGCTGATGTTGGTGGTTTACCCCGGCCTGGTGGACGAATTGCTGCTGGGCAGTCCGTATACATTGACCGACCTGTCGATTGCCTATATGCCTTTCGAATTGTCAACCCGCGTGCAGATCGCGGTAGATACGGTGGGGGTGGAAAGCTGCATGCTGGCCGGCGAGAACGGTTGCCACGGTCGAAACGTGCTCGGCGTGCTGCCCGGACGCGATCCGGCCTATGCCGATCAGGTCATCATCCTCGGCGCACACTATGATCATATGGGCGAGTCACCGGCTGGAACAGTCTGGGCCGGCGCGAACGACGATGCTTCTGGCGTGGCTGTGCTGCTCGAAATTGCCCGTGTCTGGCAAGAGCAGGGCTACGTGCCCCGCCACACCGTCGTCTTTGCTGCCTGGGATGCTGAAGAGCGCGGCCTGGTGGGTTCCTCCTATTACGTGCGCCATCCGCCCTTTCCGCTCGAAAACACGGTGGCAATGCTCCAGTTCGATATGGTCGGCGCGGGCGGTGACCTGCTTTTGGTCGAGGGCGATCCCCGCCGGCAGGGGCAAATCAGCGCCATTGCTGAGGCGTTGGGCGTGTTGGTGGAGCAGGCTAACCTCGGGGGCAGCGATCACGCGCCCTTTGTCCAGGCCGGCGTCGCGGCCAACCTGCTGATCTGGGATACGCGCAACGGCCAGGAACCAAACTACCACCGGCCTTCTGACACGGTTGAGCAGATCGATCCGCACAAGCTGGAAGCGGTGGGGCGAATTGCTATGTTGACCGTACTTGGGATCACTGAAGGCCAGCCCGACATCGGCGCACTGATCGGACGTCGCACCGAGGCTGTACTCCAGAATGACCTGGAGGCGTTTTTGGCAACCGCATCGTCGGAGCGGCGTGAGGCCGATCGCGCCTGGTTTGTCGGGCTGCAAAGTCTTGCCCCGACCGAATTTGAGATCGAGATGCGCGATTTGCGCGTTCTCGGGCGCGAGGCTATGGCGCGGGTCGATCTGCGTGCGACTTGTTCTACTGACGGCAAGGCCGACCCGACTGCGTATCGGGCGTCGATGGAGGTGCGGTTTGTGCATGTGGACGGCGGCTGGCACTGGGATGGCCCCCGGCTGATCCGGGTCGAATCGGGCGATGGCTGGGCAGTCGACGTGACGCCGGCGTCGGTTGATGCTGTGCGAGGTTTGGGCGCGGTTGCCGCGCGGTCTTATGCCGGGATTGCCGCGTTGTTGGGGCTGCCAACAGATGCGGCGGCGACGCTGCGCCTCTATCCCGACGCCGAAGCGCTGCGCGCGGACACCTCGTTGACTCTGCCTGCCGGCCAAGAGTCCTGGGTAAGCCGGGGCGAGGTCCGGCTGGTTTACCGCGCCGCGATCACTGACAGCGTGCAGTTGGCCGACGCGCTGGCGCAGCTCGTGCTGGCTGAAGCGGGCGTCACGTCGGAAACTGCCTCCTGGTTGTGGGAAGGACTTTCGCTTGTCTTGCGCACCGGGCAGAGTGAAAGCATGTCGAACTCGTCGAGTTCGAGTGCGCACCTGTCGGCGCTGCAAGCGCTCGATCGCGGCGAGCCCTTGCCTCAAGAGACGGCAGCCTGGGCGGCGGTCGAATACATCCGGCAGACGCGCGGCTGGGCCGGCCTCGGCGAGGTGATCGTTGAGGTGGGGCGGGGGCAGTTTGATCCAGATGCGTTCGACCTCGCCTGGCGCGCTTTTTGGCAGGAACAGCTTGGTTCGACGCAGGCGATGCTCGACGCGCTGCTTCAGGCGCGCGTCGATGCCGTGTTTGCGGGCGATGAAAAGGCGTTTTTAAGCACAGTTGACGATACAGTTCCAAATTTAATGGCCGAACAGCAGGCCTGGTTTGCTGGCCTGCTGGATCGATCGCTGGATTTGTTTACGCTGCGCGGCGATCTGATCTCGCTCGAAAGTGACGGTGAGGTGCGTGCCCTGGTGACGCTCGAATATGCGTTCGAGGGTCAGCCGACGAGTTCGCTGGCCTTCCAGGTGCGTTTTTCCCACTTGGACGGCAGTCCAAGTCCGATCCTGCGTTGGGCCGGCGCGCCGCTCGAAACGTTGGCGGGTGATGCGGTGCTGGTGCGTTACTGGCGTGGGGTAGAGCTTTACGCGCAGGATGTGTTGACCGAGATGGCGCGCATCTATGCCGGGCTGGCTGAGACATTGCACATAGAAAAAGCTGCGCCGTTGACCGTGCACATTTATCCCACCGACGCGGCGTTTCGAGCCGCGCTGCCCCTGTCGACGATGGCAGAAGGGTGGGTGTTTGATGGCGCAGTGTTGAAAACCGCCGCGCCCAAATCGCCCAAAATCGTCGAGCAGCAGTCGGCGCTGGCCATTGCGCTGGCGCGGCATTTGTTGCGGGAACAGGGCATCGGAGCGGAGTGGTTCCTGCGTGGGCTCAGCCTGTACCTGGCGCGGGATTTTGATGGTGGGCAGGTCGAACGCCAACTTGAAGCCCAGTTGGATGATTTGCTCGAGGCGGTCAAAGCGAGAGCGCTGCCACCGCTGGCCGAGATGCCTGCGCCGGAGAACGTGGATGCCGAAACGAACACGCTGCTCGACGCCTACACCTGGGATGTGATTCGCTTTGGCGTTTACGAGCGAGGGCTTGACCGTGTGGCCGATTGGCAGCAACTTGTCTCGCTAGATGGCGTGGCGCAGTTGGAGCGCGATTGGGCCCTTGCGCTGGCGTCTGCATATGTCACCCCGGCTGGCGTCGAGTTGGCCAACCAGTTCGATCCAGATCGCGCTTATGCGCACGTGGCTTATCTGGCTGATCCCGCTCTGGCCGGGCGGCAGGCCGGATCGCCGGGGGCGCATCAGGCGGCAGAATACATCGCCGCGCGGTTTGCCGAATACGGCCTTGTGCCCGCCGTCGCGCTAACCCGCACCCTGACCGGGCCGGCGGTGATGTCCTTTTTCCAGCCTTTTCCGATCAGTTATACTGCGCTGATCGACCTGCCGCGTTTGGAATTGATCGATGCGCAGGGTAAGGTGATCGATGCCTTAGACTATCGCCAGGACTTTTCGCTGCCGGATACGCTTGTCGTCGGCGGCGAGGTGGTGGGTGATCTGGTGTTGGTGCGCCCAAATGATTGGGGCGCATCGAACTCACAGAGTTCGATGCGCTTTGACGGCAAGATCGTCCTGCGTGTGCAGCCAGACTTGCCGGAGGTCGAGGTTTCGCGTGCGATGGAACATGGTGCGGTGGGCCTGATCTGGTTGGGCAAGAAGGCAAGCACTCGCTCGCTGCTTGCCAAGACGCCGCTGCCGGTGTCGCCGCCGCAAGGCGAGCTTGTTGGGCTTGTGCTGTCCGAAAAGGGGCTGGAACGGCTGCTCAAGGCAGTCGATCCTGAAATTGCAGCGGCTGTTCGTGCGCCGTCAGGCGTGCCAGCGCTGTCGCTCGGCGTGCGGGTGCGCTTGGTTGTGCCATTGAGTGTGCCGCAGACGGTCGAATCGGTCAACGTGATCGGCTTGCTGCCGGGCAGCGATCCGGTCTTGAGCCGGGAAGTGATTGTCGTCGGCGCGCACTATGACCACGTTGGTGATGATGCGAACTCGCAGAGTTCGGCGAACTCTGCGAGTTCGACGCGTCTTTACTCCGGCGCGAATGACGATGCCAGCGGGGTGGGTGTGCTGCTGGAAATCGCCCGCTTGTGGCGCGAGGCCGGCTACCGGCCGCAGCGTAGCGTGCTGTTTGTAGCCTGGGCCGCGCAGGAAGCGGGCCAAGTCGGATCGCAGTACTATGTTGCGCACCCGGTTTTGCCGTTGACTGAGACTGTAGCCGTGCTTCAACTTGATGCGCTGGGCGGTGGAGAGGGCTATTACCTGGAAGCGCATGGCGCCGACGCAAATTCGTCGAGTTCGATGCGTTTTGCGCTGACGGTGGCCGAGAAGGCGGTTGATGGGCGGCTGGCGCTGGTCAAGTCGGCGGGGCAAAGCGATCATCTGTCCTTCCACGAACTGAGCATCCCATCGATGTTATTTACCTGGCGCGGGGCCAGCGAAGAGAACCTGCCCAATGAGATCGCCGACGAGGTGCAGGTCTACCGGCTGGGTGTCAGCGGACGGATGATCGCGTTTGTGTTGATGAGCCTGGCGAGGTGACGCCAGATCAGATCACTAATCATTCAAAGTCAAGGAGATGAGACAATGTCAGATCAATTGGAAAAAATGCAGTCTTATGGACACCGGCGGTTACAGCAGGGAGGCAAAGCGGCGATTATTATCCTAGTCGTCGTGGTGATTGTGCTGTTGCTTTGCGCGTGCGCGTCCGTCGCGGCGTTGATTCTGTTAGGGCCGATCATCGGCGACATCCTGGGCCAGTTTTTTGTGCCAGTGTAAGAACCGCGGCGCTTGCGCCGCCTCGTTCGCCTTCATCCGATTACATTGCCCGGTCCAAGACGGAGGAATAAATCTCGAATGAAACCGATCCACATACGCCTGATCGTTGCGATCTCTGTTCTGGCCTTGCTGTCCCTGGCTTGTGGCCGCGCCGTCTCTACCCAGGTTCCGCCTACAAATACCGCTGCGCCGCCCACTCTCACTGCGATCCCATCCGATACAGCTCCGCCGCCCACTGCGACGCCCGTCCCGCCACCGACGACGCCTGTGCCAACCGTGACGCCCACTGCGCTCACGGCAACGCCCACGCCGACGGCGACAGCCATTCCCATGGCAACGCATGAACCGACCGGAAGCGAGGTTCTGTGGCGGGTGGGCGGCGACGGCGTCTTTTCGATCCTCGGTGGCCTGGATGCTGATGGCGAGCATGTATACGTGGCCGACGCATATCAAGGCATATTGGTGTTTGATTTTCAAGGCAACGCGCGCGGCGTCATCTCGCCCGGCGAGGTCGGCTATGTGGTCGATGTCAAGATCGGGCCGACGGGCGCCCTCTATATGGCCGACAAGGCCTTTCACCAGGTTTCGATGTTCACCCGCGACGGCGAACTTGTAGGCGCATTTGGCGGCATCGGCATCGGCGACGGTGAATTTGGCCCCGACAGCCCGCGCGCATTGGCCGCCGGCCCGCAGGGTGAGGTGTTTGTACTCGATTCTAACCTGAACGCCGAGGGCCGCGAAGTGATGCGTGTGCAGGTGTTCAGTGCAGAAGGCAATTTCTTGCGCAGCTTTGTGATCGGCCCAGGGTATGACGAGCAGGCGATGGATGTTGGCCCCGATGGTACTCTGTTTGTGGTCAGCCAGGAGGGATACGTGACCGAGTTTGCCCCGGACAGCGGCATGCTCATTCAAAAGCTGGGCCTTGAATCGCTGCGCGGCGCATTGCCGCAAGCGATCGGCATCGATGAGGCGGGCAACTTGAATGTGACCACGCAAATTCCCACTGCTGTGGCCGTGCTCGATCCATTGGGACAGTTTATCGAGTGGATCGGCGGAGAAGGGGTGCGCACCGACGAAGGTTGGCCGGAAGGCGAGTTTCTGTTCCCGTTCGGTGTGGCGGTCAGCCCGGACGGGCGTTACGTTTTTGTCGGTGACACATTTGAGTCGTTTGCCTACGTCACCGCGTTTGAGCGGCCGTAAGCGGCAATTTTTTGCTCGCGTCGATGCTGCCGTTTCCGCGCGGGAGCGTAGGAGCGAGCAGAACATTTGAGAGAGGATACCTGTGACCAACCTGATCGTGATTCGCTGTCTGGCCGGCGTCGTCGGCCTGTTTGGCCTGTTTCTGGCCGGTTTTGGGGTGCTGATCCTGTGGCAGGGTGTGCGCATGAGCGTCTGGCCGGGCGTCGGGGGCGTGATGACGGCAGCCCGCCTGGAGGAACGCCGCGAGGAGGTCTCCCGCAGCGACGGCCCGACGCGCACCGTCGTCTCGTTCGAGCCGCTGGTCGAGTATCATTACACTGTGGACGGCAAGGACTATATCGGCCGTCGCATCTCGCCGGCCGACAAACAGTACGCGCGCCCGCTGGCGCAAAAGGTGCTGGATCGCTACCCGGTCGGCGCGCAAGTGCAGGTGCACTATGACCCGCGCAACCCGGACGAGGCTTTTTTAGAGATCAACATGGGTTGGGGCGGGATCGGGCTGCTGCTCGCGGGCGGCGCGCTGATCGCCGCGGCGATCTGGATGGCGACGCACGCCGGCTAAAGCGCCCGAATGCACTAGAAAATTTCCGCTTCGCGCCACAGCGCTGGGTCGTATTCGACGCCCAGGCCGGGGCCGGTGGGCACCTGCACCACGCCGTTGTGCGCCTCAAACGAGGGCGCGGCCCACCACTGCGATTTGGGTTTGGGGGTGCTGAACTCGTGGTGCGGCCCGGCGTTGGGGATTACCGACGCCAGGTGCAGCATATAGGCCAGGTTGGGATCGTTGCGCGGGCAGTGCGGCGTGAAGCTCATCCCCGCCGCGGCGGCCATTTTGGCGACGCGCAGGGTGCGGATAAACCCGCCGTTGTAGATCAGGTCGGGCTGGATCACGTCAACGCCCCGGTTGTCGATCAGCCAGCGAAAGCGGGCGACGCTGGTGTCCTGTTCGCCGCCGGCCACCGGCATCGACAGCGCGTCGGCGACCTGTTTGGTTTGCTCGTACTCGTCGAACGGGCAGGGTTCCTCGAAAAAGCCGAATCCGTGCGCCTGGAGGATGCGCCCGACCTCGATCGCCCGCCGCGCATCGTAGGAGCCGTTCGCGTCGGCATAAAGCGTGATGCCATCGCCCCAGGTCTGGCGCGCCAGTTCGATCAGCGCTTCGCTGCGCCCCGGCGCGGCGTCGGCGTTGCCGCTCATGCGCCCGCCGATCTTGAGCTTGATCGCCGTAGCCCCGGTTTCGACCAGGCGCGGCGTAACCCAGCCCACCTCTTGCTCCGGCGTGGTGTCGCGGCGCAGGCTGGACAGGTAGATGGGAATTTCGCTGCGGCGCACTCCGCCGAGCAGCGCGCCCACCGACTTGCCGGCGATCTTGCCCAGCAGGTCCCAGATGCTCAGCTCGACAGCGGCGACGCAGTACCAAAAGGCGATGCCGGCCAGTTTATAGTTGCTCTGGTGGACGTACACGCCGTCGACCAGGGCTTCCAGGTCGCGCGCGTCATGGCCGATGAAATACGGCGCGACAAGCTGTTTGGCAATCGGCCAGAGATAGTGCATCCGGTCGCGGTTAATGGCAATGCCTTCCGCGCCGTCTGCGGAACGGGTGCGGATGAACCACTGCCCTTTGCAGCGCAAGATGTCGATTGATTCGATGCGGATTGGTATTGGAAAAGTTTGATATAGATTGAACATATTGGTTGCCATAAAATCCTCACAGATAGAGGCAAAGATTCCAAATACTGGTCATACCTGGGCCGTAGGCCTATTCAAACTTGAAGCGCCAGACTCCCACCACAAAAAACACCAGCGCAAACCCCAGTAGCACCCCCACCTCCGGCAAAATGTCCACCAGCCCGCCGCCGCGCAGCACCAGGTCGAGCATGCCCTGCATGGCCCAGGCGGTCGGCAGCACCTTGACCGCGCGCTGCATAGCCGTGGGGAACAACTCGATCGGATACCAGCAGCCGCCCAGCAGGGCCATCACCATGCCCAGCATGATGCTCAAGCCGTTGGCCTGCCCCTCGGTCTTGGTGAACGTGCCCAGTGTGGTGCCCAGCGCGGCGGCAGCCAGCGCAAATGCGGTCAGCAGCACGGCCAACGCCAGCGGCTCGCGCCCCCACTCCAGTTTCATGATAAAAACGCCAAACAGCACCAGCAGGGTCATCTGCGCCAGCGCACTGAGCACTTGGCCGCCGATCGTGCCGAGCAGAAAGACTGCCGAATGTGTGGGCGTGGTGAGCAGCCGGCGCAGCGTGCCCTGGCGTCTCTCGGACGCAAACAACTCCGAAAGCCCTAACAGAGGGATAAAGACCCAGGTGATGAGCTGCCCGGCCGACGAGTTGGCCGCCGGGTCATACTCGATCTGGTCGGGCGTGCCGGCGCGCGCTATGGTCAGCCGGGCGGGAGCCTCAGCCATGAGCGTCTGTGCTTTTTCCAACGCGGCAGCGAAATAGCTCTGCCGCTCGGCGTCCGACGCAAAGGCGCACGCTTTTTCGGCTTCCTCGACGCTGTTTTGGGCAATGGTCATGGCGCTGCTCACCCGGCTGAGCGCGGCCTGCACCGCGCGTTCGGCCACCAGCGCGTTGAGGTTGTTGGGCTGCTGTTGAAGCTCCAGCCCTACCTCGACCCTGTCCAGGTCAAACCCGGCCGGGATAAACAACACCGTCGAAACGCGCCGCTCGCTGAATTCGCGCTCGGCCTCCTTGCGGCTGCTCAACACCGGCCGCACCGAGGCGGATTTCTCCAGTTCGGCGATCACCTGCGCTGAAAGCGACGACCCCGCCTCGTCCACCGTGGTCAGGCGGATGCGGTTGTCGCCGTTGCCGCTGGGCGTCCCGCCGGCCAGCGCTACGGTGAACACGACCGGCAAGATGATAAAGAACAACAGCTCCATAAAACTGGAAAAGTGGATGATCGTATCTTTGTAGACAATGGCAAAAATCTTTTTCATCGCTGCGCAATCCCTCGCCGGTTAAAGGCAAACACGGAAACGGTAAATAAAACGACGCCCATCGCCAGCAGGGCCAGGATCGGGCGCAGCACATCGGCCAATCCGCCGCCCAGCGCCAGGGTGGTGAACCCATCCAGCCCCCAGGCGTTGGGCGTGATCCTGCTGATCCAGCGCACCGCTTCGGGCATCGTGTTGAGGTCGATGAAATTGCCGCCCAGGATGCCAAAGGTGAGCATCAGTGCCGAGCCGACGGCCGCAACCTGGCCCGGCGTGCGCCCAAAAGCGGTCAGCAGCATGCCCCAGCCGGTCGCGCCAAAAACCGCGGCCAGGATCAATACGACCACGCCCAGCGGATCGCCCCAGTCCAGCCCAAACAGCAGCGTCGATCCCAGCACCAGGATGCCCACCTGGGCCGCGCCGGTCAGCCAGATGCCCAGCACCTTGCCGCCCAAAATCTGGGCGGTGGCGGTGGGCGAGACCAGCATGCGCGGCAAGGTGCCCCGGTTGCGCTCGATCAGGATCGAACGCCCGCCATAGCTGACCGTGTACATCAGGAACATCAGGGCCATGCTGGGGGCCATATAGGCCAGGATGTCAAAATTGACCGCCTGGCTGCCGTTGGCGATTTTGCGCAAGGGAATGGCCGACGCGGCCTGCCCTTCGCCGGCGATGCGCTCGCCCAGGTTGCTGCCAATCTGCGCGATGGCTTGCGGATCGGGCGACAGCCGGCCGCTCTCGAGCAGCATGGTCAGCGCCACCTCACCGCCGATCTTGCCGATCTCGACCTGGGCCAGGAATTCTTCGACGATGGTCTGGATCACCCCGGCCGAGGTGGGCCGGGTGGGGTTGGCATAGATTTCGACCCGCCTGCTTGGGCCGGGCTGGGTTTCGTCCGCGGTGGGAATGATCGAGGCGGTAAAGCCGGCCGGGACGATCACCGCAGCAGCGGCCTTGTCCTCGTCGATCAACAGGCGGGCCGCCTCAACCGAGTCAACCTCGCTAGGGGCAATCAGTTCGGCAAGTTCGGCGGAGCGAAACACCTCCACCAACGCGTCGCCCAATTGCGCCCGATCCAGATTGACCAGCACAACGGAAATGTCGCTCACCCCGCTCGAGTTGCCGCCGGAAAAGCGACCGGTGGCTGCGCCCAGGCCCAGAGTGAGCAAAAAGGGGGCCAGCAGCATAAACATCAACGCCGGTCGGTCTCTAAAGGTCAGCATCACGTCTTTAAAGCCAATGATCCACAGTTTCTTCATTGATTCCCCTCTAATCGCGTAGCGCGCGGCCGGTGAGGTGCAAGAACACCGCTTCCAGGTTCGGCTCGCGGATGTCGATCGAGCGCACCTTGAGGCCGATCTCGCTTGCCCGGGCGATGACTGGGGCCAGGATGTCTTCGGCTTCGGGGGTGATGATCGTGACCCGATTTTCGCCGGGGTCGGCCTGGATCACGCCGGGGATGCCGCTCAGGGCGGCGGCCAGCGAGGCCGGGTCTTGGGGCGGGTCGAGGTGCAGGATCAGGGTTTCAGTCTGGCCGACCTGTTGGGTCAACTCCTTTTGAGTGCCCAGGGCGATCATCTGGCCGTGGTCGATGATGCCGACGCGGTTGGAGAGTTCGGCGGCTTCTTCCATGTAATGGGTGGTGTATAACACGGTCATGCCCTGGCGGTTCAGCTCTTTGACCGTGTCGAGGATGGCACGGCGCGACTGCGGATCGATGCCCACGGTCGGCTCGTCCATGAACAGCAGACGCGGCTTGTGCAGCAGGCCCACGCCAATGTTGACCCGTCGCTTCATACCGCCGGAATAGGTCTTGACACGGTCTTTGGCCTTGTCGGTCAGGTCGATCTGCTCCAGCACCTCGACGATGCGGTCGGATAGAGCTTTGCCGCTCAGGCCGTACATCTGTCCCCAAAATTTCAGGTTTTCGCGCGCCGTCAGGTCGTCATAGAGGGCCAACTCTTGCGGCACTACGCCGATCAGTTGGCGGACGGCCATCGGCTCTTTGGTGACCGAGTGCCCGCCGATGCTGGCGTCGCCGCCGGTGGGCGCATAGAGGGTGGAGAGCATCGAGATGGTGGTGGTTTTGCCCGCGCCGTTCGGCCCCAGCAGGCTGAAAATTTCGCCTTCTTGAACGTCAAACGAGATGCCCTGGACGGCAGTGAAATCGCCGTATTTTTTGACCAAATTATGTGCTTGAAGAATTGCTGTCATGCGACCTCCCAAGAATGCGCTAGCGCACAAATACGCAGAGTTGCCCAGACTGAACAGTGCAGCCTATTCTACATGTATTGTCTACTCGGCCTTATCGGATAAGAAACCAGGTTTTTGATGTAAAACGATGCGCCTTAGTCAAACACTAGATCGCCAAACGTCGCTAAGCTGCTTAAATATCCACAAAAACCTGGTTTCTGACACACCTTGAGCAGTTACTATGTATTTTGGATCAAAACAAGACGCGGTTGAGAGTTTGAAAACTCGCCAGAAACTTGGGCAAGACCTTAACTCATAGATGTCATTTTTCACCGAAACGTTCAGTTCACGCAAATCGGATGCACTTATTGTACTCGATCAATCAAAATCAAGCAACGCGTTATGAATCGAATGGGCAGAGGGCGTCGCTCTGGAGAGCGCCTTTGCAGAAATGGAATTGGCCTTTCAGCCTGGCTAT
>JAFGEY010000504.1 GCA_016931365.1 Anaerolineae bacterium | reverse complement strand
TGCAGGTGATCGAGGTCAAGGCGGGGATGGACCTGCTCAAGCTGTACAAAGAGTTTGGCGAGCGCATCTCGTTTATGGGCGGCATCGACGTGCGCGTGCTCTATACCAACGATCGCGCCCAGATCGACGCCGAACTGGAGGCTAAAATCCCCACTGTGATGCAGAATTTCGGCTACGTGCTGCACAGCGACCACTCGATCCCGAACACCGTTCATTATGACACCTATCGCTACTTTATCGACAAAGGGTTGGAACTGGGGAGCTATCGATGATCCGGGCGCTCATCTTTGATTTTGACGGTCTGATCGTGGATACCGAGAGCGCCGATTACCAGACCTGGCGCGCGCTTTACGACGCGCACGGCGTCCACCTCGACATGGCGCGCTGGAATTCGGGCATCGGCTCGTACGACACGTTTGATCCCTACGACTATCTGGCCGAACAACTCGGCCAGCCGGTTGACCGCGAAGTGATCCGCGCCGAACATCGCGCCCTGCTCGACGCGCTGATGATCGACGCCGTTCCCTTGCCCGGCGTGCTCGATTGGATCGCCGGTGCGCAGCGGTCGGGCCTGCGGCTGGGCATCGCCTCCAGTTCGTCGCACCGCTGGGTGGAGGGATTTCTGGCCCAACTGGGCCTGCGCGAGCCTTTCCAAGTCATTTGCTGCAACGACGACGTCGAGCGCACCAAGCCCGACCCGGCGCTGTACCGGCTGGCCCTCGAACGGCTGGGCGTGCCGCCGGGCCACGCTGTGGCCTTGGAAGATTCGCCCAACGGCGTGCGGGCGGCCAAAGCCGCCGGGTTGTACTGCATTGCCGTGCCCAACCCGATGACGCGCGGCCTCGATTTTGACGGGCACGACCTGCGCCTCGACTCGCTGGCCGATCTGTCGCTGGACCGATTTCTCGACGGCCTCCATGTTTCAGAAAAGGGGTAGCCCTTGAGCATCCTATCGCTCGACGCCGAACAAATTACGCTCGAAACCGCCGGCGGCAAGGGGCTGAACCTGTCGCGGCTGCGGCGGGCCGGATTTCCGGCGCCGCCGGGGTTCATCGTCAGCGCCGCCGCCTATAAAGCCTTTGTCCAGATCAACGACCTGGCCGGGATGATTGCGAACACGCTCCGGGACATCGCGCCCGGCGACGTGCAAGCTCTGGAAGCCGTTTCACATATCATTCGCGCCCGTTTCGCCGCCGGGCAGATACCCGCCGAAACCGCCGCCGCGCTCTGTCAGGCCTACGCCGATCTCGGAAATGGCGAATCGCTGCGCGATTCGCCCAAGCAACGGACGCAGTCCGTTGCCGTTGCCGTGCGCTCCTCGGCCACGGCCGAAGATCTGCCGGGGTTTTCCTTTGCCGGACAGCAAGACACCTACCTCAACGTGATCGGCGACGATGCGCTGTGCCGGGCGGTGATCGATTGCTGGGGCAGCCTGTGGACGGCGCGCGCGATCGGCTACCGGACGCGCAACGGCATCGATCAGCAAACCGTGTCGCTGGCGGTGGTGGTGCAGGTCATGGTGTCCAGCGAAACAGCGGGCGTGCTGTTCACCGCCAACCCGCTCACCGGCCGGCGCAGCGAGACCGTCATCGACGCGATCTTGGGCCTGGGCGAAGCGCTCGTCTCCGGCCAGGTGGAGCCGGATCATTACGTGGTCGACGCCGGCGGCGAGCGCATCTTGAGCAAATCGCTGGGCAGCAAAGCCCTGGCCATCTATGGTCAGGATGGCGGCGGCACGATCGCGGTCGAACAGGATGCCGCTGCACGCCAGGCCCTCTCCAACGCGGCGATCCTCGAATTGGCCCGCCTGGGCCGTGGCGCCGCCGACCTGTTCGGCGCGCCGCAGGACATCGAGTGGGCCGGCGTGGATGGGCGGCTCTACCTGTTGCAGTCGCGGCCGATCACCACCCTCTATCCCCTGCCGGAAGGGCTGTCTCCTGAGCCGCTTAAAGCTATGTTTTCATTTGGCGCGGTACAGGGCATGCTCGATCCGATGACTCCGCTGGGACGCGACATGATCCGTGGGGCGTTTGTCGGCGGCGCCAAACTCTTTGGCTATCAGCTCGATCTGGTCAGCCAGCAGGTCTTGCTGGAAGCGGGCGAGCGGCTGTGGATCAATCTAAGCGGCCTGATCAAAAACCGCCTGGGGCGCAGGCTGACCCTATTCGCGTTGGAGTCGGTCGAGCCGGGGGGCCGACAGGCTCTAGTCAGCCTGCTGAGCGACGGCAGCCTGCCCGCGCCGGGACGCTCGCGTCCGATCACCCTTTTGCGCCTGCTCAAGGTGATCGTGCCGGCAGTGGGACGCGCGCTGCGCACGCTTGTCCGCCCCGAGAGGCAGCGCGAGCGACTGCTGCACGGCCTGGAAGCCTGGCTCACACGCTGGCAGGTCGCAATGAGGGCCACCGCCAGCCCGGGCGAGCGGGCGGCGCTGATCCGGCGCATGCCCGACGATGCCTTTGCTTTCATTCTGCCCCAGTTCGTGCCCCGCTTCGCTATGGGGATGGCCACCTACACACTGCTCACCAAGCTGGCCGCCCGCCTGCCCGGCAACCGGCCCGACGCGCAGGCGATGATGCGCGGCCTGCCGCACAACGTCACCACCGGGATGGACCTCAATCTCTGGCACACCGCCCAGGCGATCCGCGCCGACGCGCCGTCGCTGGCGCGCTGCATCAGGGTCGACGCCGCTGCCCTGGCCACTGAATACCTGTCCGGTCAACTGCCGGATGTCGCCCAGACATCGATCGGTGTGTTTATGAACCACTATGGCATGCGCGGCCTGGGCGAGATCGATCTGGGCCGCCCGCGCTGGCGCGAGGACCCCACCCCGCTGATGCAGGCGATCCAGAGCTACCTGCGCATCGACGATCCCGCACTGGCCCCAGACCGGGTATTCGAACGCGGGCGGCTGGCTGCCGAAGCCGAGATCGACCGGCTGGCTCAAATGCTGCGCAGCACGCCCGGCGGCTGGATCAAGGCCCGGCTGGCGCGATGGGCGGCACGGCGCATGCGCGGCCTGATTGGTCTGCGCGAAACGCCCAAGTTCTACATCATCCGCCTTTTTGGCCTGATCCGCGAGGCGCTGCTGGCCGACGGAACGCGGTTGGTCGCCGTCGGGATGCTGGATCGCGCCGACGATGTGTTCTGGCTACATCTGACCGAGCTGGACGCGTTGGCCGCCGGCGATCGCCGCGACTGGAAATCGCTGGTGCACGCGCGCCAGCAGGCCAACGCGCGGGAGCAGCAGCGCCGGCAGGTTCCACGCCTCCTGTTGAGTGACGGGCGCGCGTTTTACGAAGGCATGTCGGCCACAGCCGGGCAAGGCCAGGCCGCGGATGACGGTGTGCCGCCGGCCAGCGAACTGGTCGGCAGCCCGGTATCGCCGGGCATGGCGGAGGGCGCGGTGCGCGTTGTGCTCGACCCGCGCAGCACGCACCTTGAGACGGGTGAAATCCTGGTCTGCCCCGGCACCGATCCCTCCTGGACGCCGCTGTTTCTGGTCGCCGGCGGGCTGGTGATGGAAGTCGGGGGAATGATGACGCACGGCGCAGTGGTAGCGCGTGAGTACGGCATCCCGGCGGTGGTCGGCGTGCACGAGGCGACGCAGCGTCTCCACACCGGGCAGCGCGTGCGCGTGGATGGATCGACGGGACGAGTGATCTTGTTACAAGCAAGTTAGTTTATTTTTGACGATAAAAGGAGGCTTCTCATGTATATCGGCGCAGATTATTATCCAGAACACTGGCCGCGCGAGCGTTGGGAAACCGACGCCCAGATGATGCAAGACGCCGGGTTCAACGTCGTCCGTATGGCCGAATTCGCCTGGATCGACCTCGAACCGCAGGAAGGACAGTTTGAATTCGGCTGGCTCGACGAGGCGCTGCGCGTGCTCGACCGGCACGGGATTTCGGCCATCCTCTGCACGCAGACGGCGACGATGCCCGCCTGGGCGCCGCGCAAATATCCGGAGGTGATGGCGATGCAAAAGGACGGCGCGCGCATCACCTGGGGCGTGCGCAAAAACAACTGCTTCTCCTCCGGCGCATACCGCCTGCTCTCCGAGCGCATGACCCGCGCCATCGCCGAACATTTCAAGGACACGCCCAACGTGATCGCCTGGCAGACCGACAACGAGTTCGGCAACCCGGTTTGCACCTGCGACACCTGCCGCGCCGAGTTCCAGGATTGGCTCAGGCTCAAGTACGGCTCGGTTGATGAACTGAACCGCGCCTGGGGCGCGCACTTTTGGGGACAGAAATACACCACCTGGGGCGAGATCGTCATCCCCGACAACCCCGAAACGCACAACCCCAGCGCGTGCCTCGACTGGCAGCGCTTTTATTCCTGGCTCAACGTCCGTTTTCAGCGCGATCAGGTCAAGATTCTGCGCCAGGTGTGCCCCAACCATTTCATCACCCACAACCTGATGGGTCTGTTCCACGAACTCGACTATTACGACCTGGCCGCCGACCTCGACCTGGTGAGCTGGGACAATTACCCGGTGTGGGGCAAGCCCGA
>JAFGEY010000503.1 GCA_016931365.1 Anaerolineae bacterium | reverse complement strand
TGAGGGCAAGGATAGACATATTGGGGTGGTTGTCAAATCGCACACGCGTGCTGATCACCCCCAAATCTTTTTCGGAACAGCTATAGCTCGATCTGAACGGTCTTGACGCGTTCAATCAACGCGCCGGACTTGAAGAAGGCGACCGCGTACTCTGGCAGTTGGCGCGCATTCTCAAGGATGAGGTGGCAAAGTGGGGACAGGGCGATTTCATCGCCTACATTGGGGCCGACGATTTTCGCTTGCTTGCCGAGCCCGATCACGTCGAGGCGCTGCTGCGCGCCATAGTCGAGCGTTTTGACGCGTCGATGCGCGAGTGGAGCGGGGGCGTGACGGAGTGGTATCCAACCCTGGCGGTGGGCATCGTCCTCGTCGAGAATGCGCACAATGTCCATCCGGCGCAGATCAGCAGCCTGGTGACGGCTCTGCTGCGCGAAGCCAAGGCGGAACCGGCCAGCACGGTGCGCGTCGGGCAGTTGTAGCTTTGGTACTGTTCCTTGCCGTTGCGGATAATACGGGCTACCTGCGAACGCACGGCGGACAGGCCGACATTTGACCAAAATGCCAACCAGTTGGTCAGTTTCGAACAACGGAATCACGCCGGGTGCTAACACCTGAGCAACCCAATGCACCAGGCGCTGTGCCACATCAAGCGTTCAATCCCCAATCTCGACCGCCAGCAATAACTTGCTTTCAGGCTCAATTGCACTCCACAGCCAACTGTGTAAGGGACAGTACCTCCTGTTTTAAAACCTCATTCAAACTTCCGCTGCGAAATCCAGTCAAATCCAGCGCAATGTATGTATATCCAAGTTCTTTCAATTTTGCCACGATCTGCGCCCGCGCCATCGGCTCGACCAGTCGTCCGATCTCGGACTCGGGCACTTCGATGCGGGCCACGGGCAGGTGATCGCGCACGCGAAGCTGGCGCAGGCCAAACGCCCGGCGCAAAAATTCCTCAGCCGCGTCGACGCGCTGTAAATTGGCCTCGGTCAGCCCGGTGCCGTACGGAAAGCGCGAGGCCAGGCAGGCCATCGAGGGCGCGTCCCAGGTGGGCAGGCCCATTTCTTGGGACAGCGCGCGAATGTCGGCCTTTCTGAAACCGGCCTCCATCAGCGGCGACCTCGCTCCCGCCTCGTTTGCCGCCCGCGTGCCAGGGCGGAAATCGCCCAGGTCATCCACATTGGCCCCGTGCACGATGTGCGCCAGCCCTTCCGCATCGGCGATAGCTCTCAATTGTCGCATAATGCTGCGCTTGCAAAAGTAGCAGCGTTGCGGCGAATTGGCGTTGAATTCGGGATCGTCGAGAATATCCGAGTCGATCACCCGCTGCCGCGCGCCGATCTGGGCAGCCAATTCAGGCGTAATCCCTTTTTCCGCCGAAGGGTGGATCGCCGACTCGACCGTCACCGCCAGCACGTTGTCCGTACCCAAAACCTCCACGCACAAAGCCAGCAGCAGCGTGCTGTCTACCCCGCCCGAAAAGGCCACCACCACGCTCTCTAAATTGGCGATGATTTGTTCGAGACGATTGATTTTTTCGTTTTTCTGGTTCATAGAAAATCCTTATGATGCGTGATGCGTGAAACGTAAGGACTGAAAAAACAAGCCTGGTCTTTTTACTCCTCACGCATCACGCTTCACGCATCACTTTGTTTCCACCATCGGCGTTGGCGTGGCCCTGGCTCCCCATGGCCCGTCCGGTTCGACCAGCACGGTGATCCACTTGGGGTCGGCGCGGTTGTTGACGATCTCGACATCCTCGTGGATCAGCCCCAGCCAAAAGGGCGTGGGGTTGCGCGGCGGGGCCTGGTTGAGCACCACACTGCCGGTGATCAACACTTTTTGGCCCGGATCGAGGTAATAGAGCGTTTCATCGTCGCGTTGCACGGCGCGCAGATCGCTGTATTGGCCCACGCTCCAGCGCCACATATAATCGCCGAGCGGGCAGTTGTCAAAACCCATTCCTATACGAAAGGCCCCGGAACTGGTCCAGCCGCCCAGGGTGGCAAAGTTCCACTCGGTGGTGTACTGGGTGCCCGATTCCGGGCCGATGGTACGGATCGGTGTTTTGCCATAGTTTTCGACCGTCGCCGTGAAATAGAGCGTGCCGCCGAGCGGCACCGACGTCTCCGAGACCTCCCACTCTAGCCCGACGATCGTCGCCAGTGGCACGCCGCCCTCCTTGATTTCGAGCGTGTCCGTCACCGTGACCTTGCTGCCTACCTTGTCCTGGGACGTCGCCACGACGAGATAGCTGCCGTCCGGCGGTGGCTCCGCGCCCTCATCGATGCCGCCGGAATAGTCGTGATAGAACGACCCCGCCTCGCCCACCTTGCCCGCCCCCTTCGGATCGCCGATGGGATACTTTTTGCCGTCTTGCGCCAGCAAATAGACCTGCACCGTGGCGTCCTTGGTCACCTGGTAGGTGATGTTCACCCGGTCGTCGATGCCGTCGCGGTTAGGGGTAAACACATGCCGGTCGAGGGCAAACCCGGCCAGCTCAGGCGGCGTGGTATCGGCATCGACGATGGTAAAGGGCCGCTTGACCTTGAATGTGTTGCCGTGCTCACCGGTCGCTTCTAGCACCAGCACATAATCGCCGTCGGGCAGCATGCGGTCCTGACGAAAACCAGCGGCCTCGCGCGGGATCACCCCACCAAAATCGATGCGATAGGGCCGACTACCCACCGAGCGCGAGCGATCGCGATCCTGGCGAAAATAGTGCTTGTCGCCCGCCGCATCCTGAAAGTAAATGGACATGGTCGCATTTTGAGACAACTTGTACTCGATCCGCGTCACATCCGATTGGCCGTCGGCATTGGGAGAGATCGTCGTATCGGAAACAACAACGTCATAAATTAACGGTCTGAACAAGCAGCCACTGACGCCGATCAGCGCCAGCATCAATACCCCGACCCAGGCGAACAATTTGAATCTATTCAAAAGAACCTCCATTTACACGTCATTGCACCTGCACCACGCCGAGGTCGATTTGCGGGCCCAACTCTCTGCCATCTGCATCGAACACCGGCAGGCGTTCATCGTTGGCATAAAATCCGGCAATCACCCGATACTCGCCCGCCGGCGCATCGGCAGGGACAAAAAATGCCCGCCGGTCGATCACCGTGTCGCCGGGCTGCCACCAGGTCGTCATCGCCGCGCCGAACTGCGGCGGGCCATCGGTGCCATTGACGTAAACGCCTTCGGGCGAGAGAAATTGAACAAAAATATCGTATCGATCCTCGATCTTGTGCATCGCTGTAAGGTGAAATTCGAGCCACACCGGCTCGCCTGGCTGCACCTCGCGCGGGGTCAAGCCGAACCCTCGCAGCGCCATCCCCGGCTCCCAGCGATAATCTACCGCTTGCACTGGCATTTCGGTGGGCGGATACAAATAACTGTACACCTCGTATCCGCCGCCCACCCAATCGACCATGTAGCGATGCAAGCGCGCATTGAGCCACAACTCGGCATCGCGCCCCGACGATTCGGGTGGAATGTGCACCCGGTCAACGATCAGACTCAGGCGGTGCGCCCTGGACGATGCATCGAGCAGGTCTTCAAACCCCCCTGTCTGCATCGGCGACAGCCAGCGATGCGTAAATGAGCCTTTGAAATAATTGAGCAGCACATTCAGGTGAAAATCATTGGATACGGTGACGATTGTGTGTGGCCCGACGCGTTCCCGGTTGACGATCTCGGCCACCTGACGCAGCTCTACCGGGTTGGCCCCTGCGTAGCCGTGCGTCGCGGTCGGCGCCTGCCACAGCAATACCCCCACACCGCCGATCAACAGCGCCGCGATCCCGCCCCAAGCGCGCCAGTTGGCCCAACGTCGTCCCCCAAGCGCGCTCCACAGCAATGTCGCCGCGCCGATCGAGCCAAGCGCGGGCAGCAGCGCAATCCAGGGGTTGCAATAAACCTGCTCCAGGTGCACCGGCACCGGCCCGTGCCACCAGAGCATATCGAAATGAACAAGCCGCCAGTGGCGCAAAATCAGAAACGCGGGCGAATGTGCGTAATCGAACAGATTGTCCCAGGCGCAAAGCCCGGTGACCCAGGATGTGCTGCCCATCGAAGCAGCCAGTTGAATGGCCCCACTGGTCCCCGCCAACAATGATGTCAACAGGCCGAGCCACCACCGTCGAGACGCCCCTACCCAGCCCAGCCACTCGGCAACGGGCACAAGCAGCAGCGGAACGATCGGCAGCAAAAACCGCGATCCCCAGGATAGCCCGGCGTGCCAGTCTGAATACCGGCTGTAGCCGACCAGGAAAGAGCCCAGCAGCCCGGCTACAAGTGCAGCTTGGCTGCGCCGCCGACGCCACATCAGAACAAGGCCAGGCAAGGCCAGCAAAAGCAGCGGCGAAAAGATAAACAGACCCCGTCCTGCGCCCAGCGTCAGGCCAAAAAGCCGCCGGGACGTTTCGATCAAGTCAAACCGACACCAAAAGCTCAACAATGATTGCGCCGCCTCACTCGGCTGGCGTTGTGCGTAGACGACCAGCACGATCAGCCCGCCGATCAACACGACAGCGGTCAATAGAGTCAACCGCCACAATCGGGCCGGCCGCGAAAGCCCTGCTTCAAACAGCAAAATCAACGCAAACACCGGCCATGCCAGCGCAGAGGTGACCTTGGTTAATAAAGCCAGGGTCAATCCACCCAAGGTCAGCACCAAAAACCACAAGCTATGTTTGCGCCGCCAGCATTCAAGTCCCCAGGCGGCGACAAGCAGCAACAGTGCGGTCAGCGGCTCGCGAAAAAAAGTGCGCGTGTAGGGCCAGGAGATCGTCGCCAGGCCAAAAAGCAAACTGGCAGCGACTGCCACCACAGACGGAAAAGCCATCGTCTGCAAGAGCAGATAAAGCACGCCTCCGGTCAATGCCGTAATAACGATGTTAAGCAACAGCACAGTCTGGACATTGCCCAGCCAACCGATGCGCAAGGCAAGCCAGTCGAGCGGCACCGCCAGCAGCGGGTGCAGCGGTTCCAGCCGTCCGACCTGGTTGTGATAGCGCGCAAAAGCGACCTGGGGAACATCCAGCGATCCACGCTGAGTCAGACTTTCAGTCGTGCTGAATAAGGCCAGCTCATCGATCGATGACAGCAAGCCGCGACAGGTGAGCAAATAAGTGCAACACAGGAATACAAAGACTGTCGCTGAAATATACAATTTATGTCGAAGATTTAGAGCAGGCATACGCTCCTCAAATATAGCACGACAGGCTATAATACCACACAACGAATGTCGAGGCAAACAAAAGTGATTTTTCCAGCTGAACATAAAACTAGCTCTGGACAATTTGCCGTTCCTGATATACAATATGAAGCGTACATAACATTATGGAAAGTTATTTTTCTTCCAACCACCTTAAAAACTCAATATGCGCGCCGGCGTGTATTCTTGTTTTCGCGCAACGATTTATTTTCCAAGTGTCCTCGTTATCGCCTCTGGAATAGCCCTAATCACAAAATTGTGGTATAGTGGTAACAATTATCTTGTGAATGAGGACGATACGATGGTCAAGGACTCATTTGACGAGGAACTAGTCAACCTTTGGGACAAGCTGGCCGGTCACAGCATGATAGATGAGCATGAACTGCCCGTAGCGCAATTCTATCCCCTGCTGCCGATGCGCGATCAGGTGCTTTTCCCCAACGTGATCACACCACTGTTCATCGGCCGGGATACAGCAGTCAAAGCAGTCGAAACCGCTTTCTCTGAAGACCGGTTGATGGTGGCGGTGGCCCAACGCGATCCCGAACAACAAACACCCCAATTGGAAGATCTGTACCCAATCGGCACTGAATTTGAGATCGTGAAAATGTTGCGTATCCCGGACGGCACCACCAGCGTGCTCGCCAAAGGGCGACGCCGCGTTCGGATCGAAGACCTGGACCGGACACAAGCTTATCCCCTGGTCAAAGCCAGACCATTGATCGAACCCCGGGCCAGTGGTGCCAGCGCCGAGGCCTTGATGCGCGCCGTGCTAGCGCTCTTTGAAAAATGCATTCAACTCAGCCCGACCATTTCCGACGAAGCCTATGTCTTTGCTATGAATATCGACGATCCAAACTGGCTTGCGGATATGGTCGCCTCATCGCTGGAGTTGGAGGTAAATGAACGCCAGGAACTGCTCGAAGAACTCAATCCCGAGGCCCGCCTCAAACAGTTGAGCATTTTGCTCGCACGCGAACTCGACGTGCTAGAACTCACCGAGCGCATTCACACCCAAACCCAGCAGCAGGTCGATCATTCACAACGCGAATACTTTTTGCGCGAGCAGTTGCGCGTCATCCAAAGCGAGTTGGGTGAAAGCGACGTCTATTCGCAAGAGATCGAAGAGCTGCGCGCTCAAGTCAACCAGGCCGACATGCCCGACGAAGTGCGCGAAAAAGCACTGCACGAGGTCGATCGTCTGGGAATGATGATGCCTATGTCACCCGAGGCCGGGATCATCCAGACCTACGTCGACTGGCTGGTGACGCTTCCCTGGAAGGAGCAAACCGAGGACAACCTGGACATCAAGCAGGCCGAAGCAGAGCTTGAATCGAGCCATTATGGCCTGGACAAGGTCAAAGAACGCATCTTGGAACACATTGCCGTGCGCAAACTCGCCGCCGACAAGATGCGCAGCCCGATCTTGTGTTTCGTCGGACCGCCGGGCACGGGGAAAACGTCACTGGGCAAATCGATCGCCGATGCTCTGGGGCGCAATTTTGTGCGGGTCAGCCTGGGTGGCATCCGCGACGAGGCCGAAATCAAGGGCCACCGCCGCACCTACATCGGCGCAATGCCCGGACGGATTATCCAGACGATGCGCCGGGCCAAGACGATCAATCCGCTCTTTATGCTCGACGAGATCGACAAGCTTGGGCTGGACTTTCGCGGCGATCCCAGCGCTGCGCTGCTCGAAGTGCTCGATCCGGAGCAAAACGATGCCTTTTCCGACCATTACCTGGACGTGTCCTATGACCTGTCCAAAGTGTTGTTTATCACCACGGCCAACATACTCGATCCGATCCCGCCTGCGCTACGCGATCGAATGGAAGTGATCGAGTTTGGCGGATACACCGACGAAGAAAAACTCGAGATCGCACGCCGGTTCCTGATTCCCAAACAAAAAGAAGCGCACGGACTCGGCGAAACTAAAACCCATTTTTCAGATCAGGCCGTGCTCGCCATCATCCACGAATACACCTATGAAGCCGGCGTCCGAAATCTGGAGCGCGAAATTGCCAAAATCTGCCGCAAGCTGGCTCGCCGGCTGGCCGAGGGGAAATCGATACCGGCGCGCATCACGGCAACGGCATTGTTCAAATACCTCGGCCCGCCCCAGATCGACAACTGGAAGGGACTGGCCAAAGACGAGATCGGCGTGGCCATCGGCGCGGCCTGGACCGAAGCCGGGGGCGACCTGATGCCGATTGAAGTGGCGCTGCTTGAAGGCAAGGGTAACCTGACTCTGACCGGGCAACTCGGTGAAGTGATGCAGGAATCGGCCCAGGCCGCACTCAGTTGCGCGCGATCATTGCTCAACGAGTCAGAATCGGAAGAAGATAGCACGGACTTTGACAAGATCGACATTCACATTCACGCCCCGGAAGGCGCCATTCCCAAAGACGGCCCATCGGCAGGCGTGACCATTGCCACAGCGCTGTTTTCGGCGCTCACACAGCGCCCGGTACGCCGAAATGTGGCGATGACTGGCGAGGTCACCCTGCGCGGCCGGGTGCTGGCCATCGGCGGGCTGAAAGAAAAAGTGTTGGCCGCACATCGCGCCGGGGTCAAGACATTTATCTTGCCCAAGAGCAACGAAAAAGACCTGATCGACATCCCATCCAAAGTGCGGCGCGACACCGAATTTGTGTTTGTGGAAAACGTCACGCAGGTTTTCGACTGCGCTTTGTTGCCAGAGCAAAAAAATAAATAACTTGGGCGGCCTGTGGTCGATCGGGCTTGAACCCTATTCCGAGCAGGGCAGACCTGAACGGGGGTTCACCGCTCGGAAAGCCTTGGCACAAAAAGCAAGAACCTCACGGAATAAGCACTATCCAGAACGATTCCAAACCTTACCGCTCAAAAGGGGGTAAATATGGGTAAACCTTTGAAATTCAGGCTCTGTTTGGTAGCGCTGTTCGTTGGCGTAGCCCTCATCCTTCCCGGCTGCGCGCCCGAAGACAAACGACTCGATCTGGAAACCATTTTACCTGCCGCCTGGAAACCCTACGCCACTTATCGATTGGATACCAACGCAGACAATCAAAAAGATTGGGCCATCCTCTACACCTACGATCAACTGGCCACAGATGCCTTTACGCCTGTGGGCGGCGTAATCTACCATGTTTACTCCTTTGCCAATCAAGACAAGGCACCGGTGGTCTTTCCATACCCATTGACCGTGCCCGGCTGGCCCTATCTGGGAGAAGGTAAATCGACCATCGAACTCAAAGAAGTCCTGCAAAACTCGGCCGGGCCAGAAGTCGTCTATCAGGGTACCAACAGCGAAGGTCTCTTGACTCGACTCGCCTTGTTTACCTGGCAAAACCACGCCCCCAGCCCCGTGCTTCCGCCCGAAGCCGACCCGACGACCGGCCAATGGTATCATTGCGTGGGCAAATTCGACACCGACGCACGGATCAACCTGGAAGCTGAGCGTGTCACTGTTTGGGAACGCACCAATGAACGCAGCCAGCTTGCCATTCGCAAAATCTATCGTCCGCAAGAAGGCAGTTATATGCAAGGTGACGCATCGATCGCCCCAACTCAAGTCTGTCTGGATTTTGCCTATGGGCAGCCCCAAGACATCGCCAGATCGCCTTATCCAGAAAAGATATTGATGGCGTTCTTTGCCAACCTGACCAACGAACAAACCGTCTATCAGTTTCTGACCAAAGAGGCCGCCGACAATCTGCGCGCGCAAAAAGACGCCTGGGGCAGAATCACCCCCTGGCCGCGCGCTTCGCTGACCGATATCTGCGTCAAAGAACTGCGCTATGCCCCCAGCCAGGAAGCCACCGTCCAGCAGCAAATGGTTATTCTGGCTGAAAAAACGCGCGATGCACAAAAAGTGTTAGCGACTGCGCCTGCGACCTGTCCAAATTGCCCCGAACCTGAATGCACATGCCCGCCAACGCCCACACCAGAACCGATCAGCGGTCCAGTGTGGGTCGCATCTACGGTCGAATACACGCTGATTGATCAGACCAGAACGATGTACATTCAGTGGGGACTGGTCAAAGTCAACGACGTTTGGCGTATCAACCAAGTTGTTGTTGAATAAAAAGGTATTATTATCCGCAAGCCCTAGTATGAAACGAAAGGAAGAAAAATGAAGTGCAAAGAATGTGGAGCTGAAGTCAATCCAGAGGAAAAATTCTGCGGAAGTTGTGGCGCGCCCGTCGAGGCCGCAGAAGAGCCGATTGAGACAATTTCAGCAGAACAAGCATTACCCCCTCAACAAACACTGATTCTTAGACCGCCACCACTCGACTCGCTGGAAGAAGAGAGTCTCCCTCCGCCACCTGCGCTCCAAGAACTACCGCCACCAGAACCTGTTGCCGAATTTGAGCCGCCACCGCCCGTAACGCCGCCGTCACCGCCTCCAGCTGCGGCAGGCGGCAAAAAAAAGACCGGGCTGATTGTCGCCATTGTCGTCATCGTTTTATTGCTGCTTTGCTGCTGTTGCATTGCGGCGATCGCTGGCTTTCTGTACTCTGAACCAGGGCAAGAACTTTTGTGGGAGCTGGGAATCGGCGTTATTTTGCCTTTGCTCTAGCAGCACTGTACTCCTCCCAACCCAAAGACCCCACTTGGAAACCAAGTGGGGTCTTATCGTATATATTGGCTTTGCTGAAAAAGGTCAATCACAACTTGAAAAAAACAAAAAGGTTCTCCAGGCGATGACCTACTCTCCCAGGGGGCTACCCCCCAAGTACCATCAGCGCTGGCGCGTTTAACTACCGGGTTCGAGATGGGACCGGGTTGGACCACGCCGCTTAAAACACCAAGAGAACCTTTTTATAACTAGCTTTTTGTTAACACTTGGCACCTAAAAGCTGAATAGAATGTTACTCCGCAACGATTTCGCGTTTCTTACGTGTAATGAATCAAGCCCTCGACCATTAGTACCACTTTGCTGAACACATTACTGTGCTTACACACGTGGCCTATCTAGCTGGTAGTCTTCCAGCGGTCTTACTCCCTTAACAGGATGGGGGATCTAATCTAGGGGCGAGTTTCCCACTTAGATGCTTTCAGCGGTTATCTCTGCCAGACTTGGCTACCCAGCGATGCAT
>JAFGEY010000502.1 GCA_016931365.1 Anaerolineae bacterium | reverse complement strand
GTTGACCTGGTAGTACAAATCCGCCTCCGGCCAGGTCGTCTGCTCGGACTTGACGGCACCCAGTGGATCCTTGAGCGTCACCGTCACGCTGTAGCCACCCACCGATACCAACCCCTCCACCCGCCGCCCATTCTCCTGGACGTTGCTCACGGTGCCCACACCATTTACACCATTTTGCAGGCTCGCGCTAGCCATGCGGCGCGAGAGGTCTTCTTTCACTCTGGCCTCGAGCTCCTGCTGTAGCCGGAGCGCCTCATCCGGTGGTTGGGAAGCATCGGGTGCAGGCGAACCTGCATCAGGGCCAGGCGTGCTGGCCAGCGGTGAGGTGAGAGGCAATGGTTCAGGCACTTGTCCTTGTACCGCTGCGACTGTCAGCAGCAGGAACATCGCTGCTGCCAGGAGCATAGTCAGTAAAAGTGCTGTCATGTTTGTTTGGATTCTCATTTTTGCTCCTCCTTGTAGTATGATGGGTCTTGTTACTCCTGCCCATCCGGCGCCAGAGATCCGCCACTGCGTTGAAGGGACGGCCCTTCCTGTTGGATCATTGCCTGCAACCGCTCCCCATCAACCCGCCATTCGTGCCCGATGCGCACCACCGGCAATCTACCGGATCGGCACCAACGCTGAATCGTCGCCGTGCTGACGTGAAAGTAACCGGCCACCTCTTTGACCGTGAGCAAGCGATCTCGCACACCAACCCCCTTCCAATTCTACAGGCGTGCATCAGTGCACAACAGCCATTATATGCGCTGAATCAATCGCTGACCAGAGCTTATTTCCTATTTTTTTCTGGGAATCTTGCCTATGTCAGGAACTTTGGACTTTGCGGGAAAGTATGGTATAATAGAGTCATTCTCTGGGGTCTGGTCGGCGGATGGGCCAGCCAACTCTGCGCCCCTACTACACTCACTGGCGTTCGGTGACAGGAACCCTGATCAAATCCCAAGGTCCATTCAAACCTGTTTTCAGACTCCAGCGGCGGAGGATTCCGTGTCAGACACGTCATTGTCTATCCTGATCGTCGAAGACGATGAATTCACACGCCGGGGCATGCGTCTCTTTTTGGAGCAGGGCGGCAACCGCGTCGTCGAGGCCGATAACGTCCATGATGCCCTCCGCCTGGCAACGGACCACCAGCCAGACGTAGCCGTTGTAGATCTGGTTTTGCCTTCGTCCCCTGGCGCCGAACAGGATTACGCCAGCCGAGTTGGTCTGGAAGTGATCCAGCAGCTCAAAGCCCGCTACCCGCATCTGGCCATCGTCATCCTGTCTGCACATCCGGATCAGGGCGCGGCCATTCTCGAAATGGTCCAACGCAAGCGTTGGCAGGGCGTGGCCTACCTGCTCAAAGGGGGCAGGGCAGCGGCGGTGGAACAAGCCATCCACCTGGCGAAGCAGGGTGGGGTTTACTTTGACCCCAGTGTCAGCCTCGAGGCCAGGTCCACTGGCAGCCAGATTATCCTGGATGCCCTCACGGCATCCGAAAGAGAGGTTGTCGTCGAGGCATTGAATCATCTGCCATGTCTGACGCCTCGCGAATCTGACGTGTTGCGCCAGATTGCAGAATCGCTGGGACCCGAGCAGGCGGCGGCCGCGCTGAACATCAGCCCCAAGACCTGGAACAACCATCGACAGAGTATTTACGTCAAACTGGGGCTGAATGCAGACCAAGCCGACAGCCTGCGCAAGGAGATACTGCTGGCCAAGATCGCCCTCATCCACCGCCTGGAAGCAGCGCTGCACGAGGAAAGGGGTTTGTGAACTCCAAAGACTTGTGCCGGTTGCGCCGGTTTCTGCCGGTGATCATGCTCGTCGTCTTGCTGTTTGGTATCAGCGGGGCAGGACGGCTAGCTTTGTCGTTGGGAGAGCCGTTTCCTGGTCTTGTGTTAGTGCCAAGCAAAGAGATCAAGGTGTGGACCGTCCTCTGGAGCACGCCTCCCCATTGGCCCGGGATCGTGGCCGGGATGAGAAGCAATGACCGGATTCTGTGCATCGATGACTACCGCCCCACCCGTAGCTTGGCCGGCGACGAACTCGACCCACGTTACCAGTCCATCAAATGTGCGCGAGGTGAACTGCCATATGCCGACTTGTTTCGGATGTTATATGCCCAGCCAGGGCGCACAGCAAAAGTCCTGGTAGATCGGAATGGCACCTTCACCACAGTGACGAACGTACCGATCGTCCAGTTCACCGCTTTCATGTTGTTTGAGCTGTTTTTACCCCTCTTCCTTTTTGGTCTGGGCTTGTTGACGATCGGGGTAATCGTCTACAAGGCTGATGCCAATGAGGAGATCAATCTAATCTTCACCCTGTTTGTGACCATCGCGGCTGGGTTTGCTATGGATTGGATCTATGTGCCACGCATTTCCGATCGACTGGCAGATGCGCTGGTCGTGACGCTGATTTTAAACGTACCCTGGATCCCCCTCCTCGGTGCTGTCCTGTTTCACTGGATCGGTCTGTTGACCGGGCCAGGTTTCCTGCAATCCTTCGCCCGGCGGGCGCGACTGCCATACTACATCGTGTCGGCTCCTTTTTCTGCCCTGGGAATCCTGGTCTATCTAACCGACTACAGCCAAATCGACTATCAGCTCACTCCGGTCTTTTACCTGTTCATCATGGTCAGCTCTGTCTTTTCCTTTTGTTGGGGCATCCTAAGCATGGGCTGGACCTTTTGCCGGTCAACATCAAAGCGCGTCCGTCGCCAGTCGGGACTGATCTTGATGGGACTGGTCGGTAGCCTGGCAGTTGTCTTTCCCTTCGTGTTCTTGTTCACCGGCGCCACTGCGCCACGCTACACCCATACGGTACCCTTTTTCGGACTGGCAGTGGTGGCGTTCTTTGGGTATGCCATTCTTCGCTACCAGCTCTTTGCTTCCAAAGCCCAGGTCTTGAATACCCTGCTTGTGGCGATCTTTTGCATCCTGGTTGGCAACCTGATCTACTTGATACTGGGTCAGTTGACCGGTTTCTTACCTATCCTGGCCGCCGCTCTGCTTGCAGGAATCGGACTGGTGGCGCGCCGCGGGCCCACCTCATTCTTTACTCGGTTGCTGCGCAGGGAAACCCTGGATTACCAGACGGTGGCCCGTTTTAGCCAGTACGTCGGCGAGTTGCAGCAGATCGAGTCATTGCTCCAGGCTGCCTTCTGGGTATTCCAGGAAGACCTGGACGTGGAGTACGCAGCCGTTTGGCTATTGGATCAGGAACGCAAAACTCTGGAGCGATTCGATAACGGGCAGCCGGTCAGCATATTGCCTGTCCCCACCGCTTTCGTTGATCATCTGCTCTCTCATCCGGAGCCGATCCACACCGCCAAACTAGCAGACTGTGGGGTCATGCTGGACGATCCAGAATCCAAGCCGGTGTCTGTCTGGGCTCCTCTGGTGGATCGAGGGCAGGCCATCGGGTTGCTGGGACTGGGGCCACGCTGGACCGGGGAGACATACGATGAGCTGGACCTGCAGCTTGTCGGTATCCTAGCTCGGCAAATGGCCCTTTCGATCCTGAATACCCGTCAATTCGAACGGCTGCAGGCCACATCACACTTGATCCAGCAAGCTCAAGAGAATGAACGCCTCAAAATCGCCCGAGACCTGCACGACACCATTCAGCAGTTTCTGGCTGGTTTGCCCCTCTACCTGGAAACGGTCAAGCGTTCCCTGGATCCCACTGCTGGACATGAAATTGGGCTATTGGACGATTGCCAAAACCAGGCACAACGCGCCTCACAGGATTTGCGCACCATTCGCCAAAGCCTATCGCCAGGTCCTCTGAAAGGGAGGGATCTGACCACTGCTCTACGCACGCTCATCGATTTGCTTTGCGCCAGGGACCCTGTGCGAATCGCACTCGAAATAGAAGGCGATGTGGAAGATGGATTGTCCTCCGAGTCCAAAGTTGCACTCTATCGCGTCGTCCAACAGGCATTGGACAATGTCTTGGTCCACGCGCAGGGACGACAGGTTACAGTGACCATGAGGTGCGAGAACAGTCGGGTCCGATTTGCCATCGTAGATGAAGGGTGTGGTTTCGATGTCAACCAGGCAATGCAAGCCCGGAAAGGGGGTCATGACGGATTGTGGATCATGCACGATCGGATCGAAATGGTGGGCGGGGAACTGACCATTGAGTCAGCGGTAGGAAAAGGAACGACCGTCCAGGGATGGGTCCCGTGTACCGGCTCGTCAGAATCATCTGGGCAATGAACGTCAGGTACCTCGACGAGTATAGAAAAAAGTCGAGCTCCTTGATTGTCCAGAGACTCGACCTCAACCATGTAGATGAATCTATGCAGCTTGACTCACCTCACTTTACGGTTTGACGCCAGCGCCTTGTTACCTCGCCTGCCGCAAAAACTCTTCCACCTGCCCGGCCGCCGGCAGCGCCGGGATCGCCCCCCGCTCCGTCGTCGTGATCGCCCCCACCGCGTTGGCATACCGACAGATCGCCGCGAGGCGCGCCTGATCCGACACGGCATCAGGCTCCTCCAGCAGCCCCTTCAGCAGCCCCGCCACGAACGCGTCCCCCGCCCCCGTCGTATCGACCGCGCTCACCGCAAAGCCGGGCACCTCGCCCGCGAACTCGGGCGTAAAGTAGCGGCATCCGTGCGCGCCGCCCGTGACGACCAGCAGCCGCAGCTCAGGGTGCCACAGCGCCCGCACCGCCGCCGCCTGGTCGTCGATCCCCGACAGGAAGGCCAGCTCCTCCTCGCTCACCTTGATCACGTGCGCCAGCGGCCAGCCAATCCGGATACCCTCTTTCGCCGCCGCCGCATCCGGCCACAGGTTGAGGCGCAGGTTCGGGTCGTACGACACGAGCACGCCCGCGTCGCGCGCCGCCTCCACAGCGCGCAGCGTCGCCCCACGTGCCGGCTCTCCGATCAGGCTGATCGAGCCATGGTGAAGGATTTTCGCCCCCCGCACATAGTCGGCGTCCACCTCGTCCGCCCTATAAAGCATATCGGCGCTCGGGTGCCGGTAGAACATAAACTCCCGCTCGCCGTCGGCGCGCAGCGACACAAAGGCGAGCGCCGTGCGCGCCTCGGCGGAGAAACAGAGCGCCGACGTATCGACCCCGGCGTCCCGCAGCGTCTGCGCGAGAAAGTGGCCAAACGGGTCGTCGCCCACCTTGCCCATGAACCCCGACCGCACCCCCAGCTTGGCCAGGCCGGCGGCCACGTTCGCCGGCGCGCCGCCCGGCGCCTTTTTGAACGCCGGCGCCTCGATCAGCGTCACCCCCGACACCGTCGGGACAAAGTCGATCAAAAGCTCACCCAGGGCGATCGCATCTACGACCATAGAACCCCCTCCCGTACTGGCACTGCAGTCGCTCCTCGCCAGCAACCCTCACCCCACACTGCACACACCCCCGGCATCTGCTGCTCCTACCGTCTCAGCTTTGGCGAGTCGAACCACAGCCCCGAGATCTTTGG
>JAFGEY010000501.1 GCA_016931365.1 Anaerolineae bacterium | reverse complement strand
GACTCGGGCGGGCCGCTGCACGCGATCGTCCACGGCGCACCGGGATCGGACAAGATTGCGGCGATCATCCACGGCAAAGCCGCCCATGCCGGGGCCAATCCCGAAGATGGGATCAACGCCATCCTGATCGCCGCGCAGGCCATCGCCGGCATGCCGTTGGGCCGCATCGATGAGGTGACGACGGCCAATATTGGCATGATCGAAGGAGGGCAGGCGGTCAACATTGTGCCGGATCGGGTGCAGATTCGCGGCGAGACGCGAAGCCACGACGAGGCCAAACTCGTCGCCCAGACAATGGCGATCCGCGCGGCGCTCGAAAGCGCCGTCGCCGCCCACCCCGGCGCGCGGCTGGAACTGGACATCGAGCGCACCTATTCAAGTTATCGGCTGGGGCCGGAGACGCCGCTGCTGCGCCGCATTGCCCAGACCCTGGCCGAGATGGGCGAGCCGGAGCCGGTTTGGCGGCTGGTCGGCGGGGGCAGCGACGCCAACGTGTTCAACGCCAACGGGCTGACCGCCGTGCCGATCAGCACCGGCATGAGCAGCGTGCACACCAACGACGAGTTCATCGTTATCGACGATATGGTCAAAAGCGCAGAATTTCTGCGAAGGATGATCGAACATACGTGAATGGATTTTGGCCCAGGTTCCGGCCGGCATCGATCTGCTGTTAGCCCTGCAAAGCTGGCGCAGCCCGTTTTGGGACGCGCTGTTCAAACTGATCACCGACTCGAGCAACGAAAAGTTCCTCCTGGTTCTGGTGCCGATCATCTTGTGGTGCATCCACAAAGAACTGGGCATCGGCCTGACCTACATCGCCCTGAGTGCTTTTTACGTCAATGGGGCGTTGAAAACCCTGTTCCATATCCCACGTCCATACGCCACAGCATTCAGCGATCTAAACCAGAAACTCGTCCCGCTGCGCTACGAGGAGTCCTTTTCCTGGCCCAGCAATCACGCACAAAACAGTACCGTGATGTGGGGGTATCTGGCCTATCGAGTGAAAAAAGGCTGGTTTGTGGCGCTGATGGCGGTTCTGGTGCTGCTGGTCGGCTTTTCACGGATGTACCTGGGCGTCCACACCTGCATCGATGTGATCAGCGGGTGGACTGTTGGCGCGGTATGCCTGGGCGTCGGATTATGGATCGAGCCGCAGGCCAGAGCAAGATGGCGCCGGTTGTCGCTGGCCCGGCAGATCGCCCTGTCGGTGATCGCGCCCGTCCTGCTGACCCTGATCGTACCCGTGGAAGACACGACGATGAGCACCGGCGCGTTGATGGGATTGAGCATCGGCTTTGTGCTGGAAGGCCGCTACGTGCGCTTTATGGTGAGCGGCGTGTGGTGGAAGCGCGTTCTGCGCGCCGTCGTCGGCCTGCTGATTCTGTCCCCGGTTTACCCGGGCCTGAGCGCGCTCGCGCCAGACGTGGACGCGCCCTGGTTGGCGATCGCCTTGCGCTTTGCGTGCTATGCGCTGGCGGGATCGCTGATGGCCTTTGTCACACCCTGGCTGTTCGTCAAGGTCGGGTTGGCTTTGAGCGAGGAAAAGGGTTGAGTCGGCCGGTTTAGCCGCGCGCGAGCGGTGCGGCTGGCATCTTGACCGTAAAAGTCGTCCCAATCTTGCCGTCACTTTTGACCTCGATTGTTCCCCCATGCTGTTCGACGATGCCATAGCTGACCGACAACCCCAAACCGGTGCCTTTGCCCACCTCTTTGGTGGTGAAAAAGGGTTCAAAGATATGCTTCATATTCTCCGGATGAATGCCCGGACCGGTATCGCTAAAGGCAGCACAGACATAATCGCCATCCTGGTGAGTGACGATATCCAGTTCGCCGCCGTCAGGCATCGCCTGGTAGGCGTTCAGCAAAATGTTGAGGAAAACTTGCTGGAGTTGATTGGCATCGGCCAACACTTGCGGCAACCCCGGCGAATAGGTCTTGATCCACCTGACGGCAGAATCGCTGGTCTGGTGTTCGACCAAATCGAGCGCATTGTCGATCACCTGGTTGATGTCGACGCGCTCGGGATTGGGCTTGTTGTGACGGGCAAAGTCGAGCAAGTTCTGGACGATCTTTTTGCAGCGCAGCCCTTCGCGCTCGATGGTCGCCAGCGGCTTGTACGTCGGGCTGTCTTCTGTCGTGCGCTTGAGCAACACCTGCGAAAAACCGAGCATCACGCCGATGGGATTGTTGATCTCGTGAGCCACGCCCGCCGCCAACTGGCCGATTGCGGCCAACTTTTCAGATTGGACCAGTTGATCTCTGGCCTGCTCCAACTCGTGCGTGCGTTCCTCAACGCGCTGCTCCAACTCTTGGTTAAAGTCTTTGACCGTTTCATAGAGACGTGCATTGTGAATAGAGATCGCCGCATAGTCGGCAAGGGCCTGCAGCAGATAAACATCATTGTCCGTAAAAGCGCGGGGTGAGACTTTGTTATCGACCAACAACACGCCGATCACGTTGCTGCCCAGTCTGAGCGGCACATAGACCAGCGACTTGACCAGGTAGCCGGTCTTGACCTTGAGGCTTTGCGCATCATTCGCCTGGATAAAAGGTTCGCCGGTGCGAACGACCTGACCGGCAATGCTGTCCTGGGATTTAACCCGGAACCCGCGCGCAAAGCGCTCGCCTAACCCCTGCTGCGCGCGCATGTACAGGTCGCCGGTTTGTCGATCGATGAGCAGCAAAGAGCTTTCTTCTGCACCGGTGATATACCGCGCCGCCTCCACAATGCGATTGAGCAGCTTTTCCAGGTCGAGCATCCCGGTGACTGATTTGCCAATGTTATAGATGATCTGAAGCTCTTTGACCCGCTGTTCCAACTGCCGGTTGACCTTCATAATCCCTTCGTGCAGCTCATCTCGCTCGCGGCGCAGGCGCACTTCGGTCAAAGCCCGGTCGATGGCCTGGAGCATCTCGGAGGTATCATAGGGTTTGATGATATAGTCGCGCGCGCCGAGGCGAAAGGCCTGCACGGCCGTCTCTTCCGAGCCGTGGAAGGTCATCAGAATCACGGGGATTTTTGCGCCAAGTTCGTTCAATGCCGCCAGCACTTCCAGCCCGGTCATCCTGGGCATTTTCAAGTCCATGATGATCAGCGCCGGGTTCTGTTTCATCGCCAGATCAAAGCCCGTCGCGCCATCCTTGGCCGTGATGTACTTGTACCCGTTCGGCTCCAGGATATAATCGGTCAGAAATTGCAGGCTGTCATCCCGATCGTCAACGACCAGCACCAGTTCTCCGGCCAAAAGAAGCCTCCTTGACCTCTCAATCACCCAAACAGGTCATCGACCAGTGACTGCACCTGCTTGCGCCGCCGGCCGGTATCATCCGCATCCACCTGCATCCGCACGGCCACGGCTTGCCCCATGGACAATGCCCGCTCTTCGGACGGGGACTGTCCTTCGGCCACGGCGTGCACGGCCGGCCAGGTGAGGAACTGATTGCCGAGCCGAACGTCGAGCACACCCTCAAGCTCGATTTTCAGCCCGACGATGCCCTCCCACACCCCATCGACTCCGGCGGCAGACAGGTCTCCCGTCTCCAGATTCAACACAACCACAGCACCCGGCCCGGCGCCGGCAGGCAGGCGCTCGCGCGGCCAGTCGATGCGCTGCCCATCGTCCAGGACAACGATAGCCCAAGCGCCTTCCAGGCTGTCGATCGCGCCGCGCAGCAAAGGTTCAGCGCTCGCTGATGATTTTCCATCCACTAGCATCGATCTCTACCTCAATCGTGCCCAACTTGTCCGTGCGATACACCTCCACGCCGTGCCGGGCCAGCCGCTCCAGCACCTCGGCGTGCGGATGCCCGTAATTGTTGTTAGCGCCGCACGAGATCAGCCCGACCTGCGCCCCTACTGCCTTGAGAAAGGCGTCGCTGCTGCCGGTCTGGCTGCCGTGGTGCGACACCTTGAGAATCTGCGCGCTCGGGTCTTTTTTGCCTGCTATCATCCATGCTTCTTCGGCTTGCTCGGCGTCGCCGGTGAACAGCACGCTGACCTCGCCGTAGGTCAGGCGGAGGACTACCGAGGCATTGTTGAGATCGCTGCCATCGATAGCCGCCCGATCCGGCCCCAGCACCTCCACCTTGACCGCTGCGTCGAAGGGAATCTCGACCCCGGCCACGCCGCGGATCACCTGGGTGCCGCGCTCGTCGCGCGCAGTTCCAAGTTCTTGAAGAAATTCGGCGTAAATCTGCGTGGTATGAACCTGGCCCGTCGAAACGACGCGATCGACAGGAATGCCGCGCAAGACTTCCGGCAGCCCGCCAACGTGATCGGCATCGGGATGAGTCAACACCATCACGTTCAGCCGGTCAAAGCCGTTCGCTTTCAGATAGGGCAAAATGACCTCGCGCCCGTCTTTGGCCGAGTTGCCCCCATCGATCAGCATCGTCTGGCGATTGGGCGAGACGACCAAAATCGAGTCACCCTGGCCGATGTCAAACATCACCACCCGCATCGACTGCCCCGAAACGGGCGGCACGGTCGGCTCTCGTGTCTCAATCGTCCACGTACAGGCCAGCAATAACACGCTCAAAATCAAGATACCGGCAGCCAATCGATGCTTCATTTGCTCCCTCATGACAACTCGAACGCGCACAGCGACATCTGGCGCTCGACCGGCGGATAGCCCGAATCATCCTCGTAAACGATCTCCCAATAAGGCAGCCAGACGATGCCAAACGCCTCGACAAAAATATCCGTTTTGCGCGGTCGCACCTGCACGGTCTGCACGTCCTGCTCCAGGCGCTCGGCGATCTCTTGCCAGCGCGCCTCGACCTCGGCCTTTTCATCGGCTATCGCCTTTTCCAGCGCCTCGATCTGGCTCTGCAAGTCATCGATTGTCTCGAGCGATTCGTCGACCTCGGCCTTGGACTGCTGGGTCAGGCGGCGTCTGCGGCTGGCGGTGGACAGCATCCGGCTCTGCCGTCGGCGCGCCAGCAGGTTGAACACCGACTCGCCCGCCGAGAGCAATTCTTCGCGCTTGCGCGCCTCAAGCTCGACCTCATCCTGCTCCAACTCGCGTTCTTCGCGCCGGATGCGCGCCTCAAGTTGCTCGATCCTGGACTTGTAACTTGAATCCACGCGGGCAAGTTCGGCGTCGCGTTTTTCAGAAATGGCCTGGTAACAGCGCCGCTTGAACCGGCTCTGCGCTTCATCGGGCGCGGCAGTCAATTTAAAGCGCGCGTAGGACAGCAACGAGATCGACGTATCCCGGTACACATAGTCGATGAAATCGCGCTCCAGCGCGTTGATGCGACGCTCACTGGCAAGCTGGGCCGGAAGCGGCGCAAAACACGCCCCGGAGAGCGGGCGACGGTCGAGCGCACGCTGATCGACGGCTAACGGATCGGCGTCCCAGGCGGACAAGGCGCCATCGTCGGGCACAGGCAGCACGCGCCCAACCTTGACCTGCTCGTGGATGTTGGCGCGCTCGTCGTCGATGCGCGCTGCCGCCCGGGCCAGCAACGCTGGCCGGTAAACCAACTGCCGGGCGGTGTAAATGATCGTCTGGTCTTCCTGCTCGGCGCTGTGAATGGCCCATTCCAACGACACCGGTGCGGGCACAAAATACTGGTTGATCCCTGTCGGCAGCACCGGCGGCGCTGGTGCAAACCCAACCCAGGGCAAGGCGCGTTCCGGCTCCTTGACCACCTCCGGCTCATCCTCAACCGGCCGAGGCCCAGGCGGAACGCCCCGAGATTTTACCACCAGCGGGGCATTTGCAGCGGCAGTCACCGCCGGCGCGTCTTGTGTCTCGGATACGACCTCTTTAGCGGGCGTTTGTTGCCCGAGCGCTCGAATCTGTTCTCGGCTCAACGGGCCGCGCAGATAGCTCATCGTGTGGCGGGTGTAAAGCAGACGCGGGGCGCGCTGATGAACATTGTTCACCAAAAAAGTACGCGGCTTGAGCCGGGCCAGCAACCGGTCGAGCGCAGCGCGATCCAGCACCACATCCGACGCAAGAGCCGCATCGGTGGCCAACGATGCGCCGATCAATCCCTCCAGGACGCGTTGGCGATCGTTGGCCGTTTGCAGGGTGCCCACAAACCACGTCCCGGCATTGGAGAGCGCCTTGTAATCGAGATCGACCGGGTTCTGAGTGGCCAGCACCAGCCCCAGGCCCTGCGATCGCGCCTGTTTGAGCAGCGACAGCAGGGGCATCTTGGTCGGTGGATTGGCCGGATGCGGAGGCATAAAGCCATACAGTTCGTCAAAATAGAGCACCGCGCGCAGATCGACTGTCCCCTGCTGCACGCGCAGCCAGGCGCGCACCTGCTGCAAAAGCAGGGTCACAAAAAAGAGGCGCTCAACGTCAGAGAGGTGGGCCAGCGTAAAGATCGACACTTGCGGACGGCCGTCGGGCGCGTGGAGAAACGTCTCGATGCGCAGCGGCGCGCCTTGCAGCCAGACAGAAAATTGGGGCGCGGCGAGCAGCCCGTTGAGGGCCAGGGTGAGCTTGATGCGATCCTTTTCGGGGTAAAAGACTTCCAGGGGCAGCACGCCAAGTTGATCGAAAGGAGGCTTGTGCACCAGAGTGAGCAGCCTGGCGAGGTCCATATCCTGCCCGGCGCGCCAGGCGTGTTCGATGATCGTCGCCAGCAAGCTGTGCTCGCGCCCGGTGAGCGGATCGCTCTCGATGTTGAGCAGGGCCAGCAGCGCCGACACCAGGCCTGAAATCGTTTCGCGCAGCGTCTCGGCGTTGCCTTGCCAATCCAGCGCGGGCGCTTGCAGCGAGTGGAGGATACTGACCGGCTGCCCGGCATCGCTGCCCGGCGTGTACACCACACAGCGCGCCGCCGACTTGAACCTGGCAATGCGCGCCCCGTCGATGCCCCACTCGGCCAGGCCGTCGCGCCAGGCCTGCGCCACCTGTCCGGCATACTCATCCAGGGGCAGGTTGCGCCGTCGCGCGCCGTCCACATCGACCCACGGGCGCAAGTCGGTAGGTGACAGATCGGGGAAGGTAAGCAGCAGGTTGGTCATATCTCCCTTGGGATCAATGACCAAGGTGGGAATGCCACTGAGCGCAACCTCTTCGAGCAGGGCAATGCCGAGGCCGGTCTTGCCGCTGCCGGTCATCCCCACGCAAACAGCATGTGTAGTCAGGTGGCGTGCATCGTAAACAAAGGGCTCTTGGGCAGAAAGGCCGCCGTCGTCTTGAACGACACGGCCCAGATAAAAGCGGTTTTTTTGCTCGGAAAACTGCATTGTCGACCTCCGCTTTTCAGCACCCACTCCCCTGCATCGCCATCAACTCGACCAGGATCACTGTGATGTTGTCCCGGCCTCCGGCTTCGTTGGCCGCCGCAGCCAGGTTGGCGCATGCCATCGAAAGATTATCCGAAGACATCGCACCCCGCCATAGTGCATCGTCGACCAGCATACCGGTTACGCCGTCAGAACAGAGCAAAAGGCGCTGGCCAAACTCCATCGGCTCGACGAAAACATCAACCTCGACCTGCGGCGCGTGGCCCATCACACGGGTGACGACATTGCGGTGCTGATGCGTGCGCGCCTGCGCCGAGGTGATCTGCCCTCCGGCCATCAACTCGCCGACGAGCGAGTGATCGCTGGTGACCTGCCGAAAGCCATCTGCGCGGCACAGGTAAGCACGGCTGTCGCCCACGTTGGCGATGTAGGCCACATCTTCGAGCACCAGCGCCCAAACCAGCGTGGTACCCATATCGTTCTGCATCTCTTGCCGGAGCCGGTAAATGGCGCGGTTGGCAGCGTTGGTCGTTTCAACCATCCAGACTGTAGGATCGGTAAAGGGGACCGTGCCTGAGTTGAGGTAAGGGAAAACGGCTTCTTGCTGCGCGCGGACGGCAATCGTGTCGATGGCGGCCTTGCTGGCCACCTCGCCGGCCGCCTGGCCGCCCATCCCGTCAGCCACGGCATACACGCCGATGGGCAGCCCGACCGAGTTATTGATCCGGTTGCACTCGATGACCAGAACGCTGTCCTCGTTGATCTCACGCACGCGCCCAGACTGCGTCATTCGCCCCGAGATCAGATCGACACACAACGGGTAATTGACACCATGGGCATCGCCAAGCATCGAAAGGAGTTCGGACGAATCGACATCAGCGGCCAGATCGGTCAAGGAGGCACGACACTGCGTGCAAAATTGCACGTCATCCGGGTTTTCGGTTCCGCACTTGGAGCATATTCGCGCCATCGCCACTCCTTCTCCACCGTACGTGTCTTACATAACCCCGTTGCAGGACAGTGAAAACCAGCATTTCCCTGCAGCTTGGAGTCAGTATATCACGAAAAGAGGGCAAATGCAACCTGACCTGGATTATGTTAGATTGAAAAGCCTTTGCGTTTTCTCTCACAGGCGAGTATAATAGACGCTCATCATCAACGGAGGGCCTTTATGCGGCAACTTTTCCCCTTCACAGCCATTGTCGAACAGGAAAGAATGAAGCGGGCATTGATCCTCAATGCGATCAACCCCAAGATCGGCGGCGTGCTCATTCGCGGCGAGCGCGGCACGGCTAAATCGACGGCGGCGCGCGCGCTGGCGGCCCTGCTGCCCGATATCGATGTCGTCGAGGATTGCGCGTTCAACTGCGCGCCCGACCTGCCCGAACTATTGTGCGACAACTGCCGCCGACGCCTGGAAGAACAGGAAACCCTGCCGGTTGGCAACCGCCGCACCCGTTTTGTCGATCTGCCGGTCAGCGCCACCGAAGACCGCGTGGTGGGCACGCTGGACATCGAAAAAGCGATCCAGACCGGGCAAAAACACTTTGAACCGGGGCTGCTGGCGCAGGCCAACCGCGGATTGCTCTACGTGGACGAAGTCAACCTGCTCGACGATCACGTAGTCGATCTGCTGCTCGACGCGGCAGCGATGGGCGTCAACGTGGTCGAACGGGAGGGCATCTCGTTCCAGCATCCGGCGCAGTTTATCCTGGTCGGCACGATGAATCCCGAAGAGGGCGAACTGCGCCCGCAACTGCTCGACCGGTTCGCGCTGTGCGTCGAGATCGAAGGTCTGCGCGACCCGCACGATCGCGTCGATGTGCTGGAGCGGCGCATCCAGTTTGAAGAAGACCCCGATGGTTTTTACACCGAGTGGCTCCCTTACGAACACGACCTGACCCTCAAGATCGCCGCCGCGCGGCAGATGTTGCCCCAGGTGCACTATTCGCCCCGCGATTTACAACTGATCGCCGAACTGACGGCCGGCTATCACGT
>JAFGEY010000500.1 GCA_016931365.1 Anaerolineae bacterium | reverse complement strand
TCTTTGATAGGAAAAAAACGTAAACCAAGCCACCGCAGAGAGGATGATGACGGTGGGCACGAAAGACCAGGCGACGATTTTGACCCGCAGGCTGTTCCACCAGTTTGCTTTCATCTTTACTCCAGGGCCATCGTTCTGTGGGGAGCGCAGGAATTGTTCATTATCTTTAGGGGTTGTTTACGAAATGAAAGAATACACTTGGAGGATAGCACAGAGCAGGAGTCTTGTCAAACTCGCCCTTCGCCCGGGATAGCGCAGCGAATGGGAGAACAGGAAGCAGTGTATCGGTAGAGAAACAGCCAGATTGAAACAGGATAGAACAGAGAGATGGGTTAAATTCATTGGGAAGTCAAATGCCGGGCTTGCGGGGGGCAACGAATACACGTCACAAGGACAGCGAATGGGGCAGGCAGATGCGGTCGGCGCGTCAGAAGAGAAAACTGGTCGCTTTCAAGTCGGGACGGGAGAGGAAAAATGGCCGAAAAGGGGCGGAAACGAAGCGATCAGGCAGGGGGTAACATCCTGGCGCCAGGGGGCCGGACGCGTGGCCGGTAGAGGATGGTGCACTGAAAGCGCGCGGCTCAGGTTTTGAGCAAGGTGGCCTGCTGGACGAGACGGCCTAGATTGCGCAGGTTGATCAAGTCGGCCGAGGCGATATCGGTTGCGGCGTTGTGCAGGCCAAAGGCCCACATGCGTTTCAGGCCCAGGCGAGCGAGTTGGCTGTTGCATGCTTTGACGGCGTTTTTGGCGGCGTCATAGTGTGCCTTCCAGACCGGCGAGTGGTAGGGCAAGAGTCGCGCCAAGCGGTGGTGGAGCGAGCCATCGGGGTGAACGAAAGCGCGAGTGAGATGGGTGGCAAAGCCCAGGGGATGGTTGAGTACTGTTCTCTGCGGCTGCTGATATTTGCCTGGATCGGCCAGGTAATGGATTGTTCGTCTTTTGCTCATTCCATTCACACGATCACCCCCTGCCTCCTCGCCTTGACCACTGCCTCCGGGTTGGACGTAGCCCTGATCCTGGGCGGTGAAATACACCGCATCCGAATCCGCTCCACGCTGCGGCGCACGGTGCGATCCGAGATGTGCAGCCAGACAGGCAGCGTAGCAACCGGCGGCGTCAGTGTAAGCAGTGATGATGTGGCGGGCGGACAGCACTTGCAGACGCAGGCCAACATCGCCGGCAATAACCAAGTCAAGTCAGGGGATTACAAGGACGAGGACACATAGCGCAATCAAGCGATGGTTGCAATGATCTCGTCCAGCACGTCAAAGAGGGAAACTGGGTGTCCGGGCGCGATGGTGCCGCTTGCTCCATCGTGAACGTGATGTGGCGCGCCAGGTAGATCGGGGAAATGCGGGGTATTGTCCCAGCGGCGGATCAATTGCCCATCGGCGTTGGCCCAATGGTAGCTGTAAGTGATGACGTTCACCCGTCCATCCGGCATCTGTCGGGCGTATTCGGAGAATTCGAGCCAACTGCCGTCAGCCAGCGTGAGACGGGCACGCAGATGAGCGTCGCCGGCCGTGGCCCGCTCGCGAATCAATTGAATGTGAGCGATCAATGGATCGTTGAGCAATCGATCCTGGATCGATCGACGATAAACTGTGATGCTCACTCTCAGGCTGCCTGTCCGGTGAGCAGGTTCAAGCGAGCTTGCAGGTTGTCACGCATCTGAACCAGCGAGGCCCACTCGACAAAATCCATCCGGTCATCAGTCTGCCCGGCCTGGAAGCGGCAGTAGAATTCATCTGAAGTGAGATCGTACTGTGCTTCAAACGCACGCAGATCGGCCTGGAGCTGCACCAATTGTGACTGGCTGAGTTGGGCTTCTTGGGCCAGCAACTTGTCCAGTGTGCGATCCATCAATTCGCTGGCCTGACCCTCGCGATAGAGCCGGGCCAGGGACAGCAGACGATCAGCGACATCCGCTGACGTACGAGTCAAAACTGTGTCCATATCGGTCTCCTTGAGCATCTTGTGCCCGAGTGTGTTGAATAGATTATATCACATCGCCATTGTGCCTACAAGCAAAAGACAGGTGAGGAGCACAAAGATGAACTGTTCGTCTTTCGCTTGTTCCATTCACACAACCAACCCCTGTCTCCTCGCCTTGACCACCGCCTCTGCGTTGGACGTGGCCCTGATCCTGCTCCGGATTCGCTCCACGCAGCGCCGCACCGTGCGATCCGAGACGTGCAGCCGCTCTGCGATCTGCGAGACAGTATACCCATCGGCCAGAAGCTGCAGCGTTTCCAGGTCATCACTATCCCACTGTGCCCGATCCAGTTCCCGTTTTCGCCGGGCCACGTGCGGGCTGTAGTAGGTCGCGCCGCGCAGGGCGTGTTCGACTGCGTGTACCAGTTCGGCCAGCGGCTCCGATTTGTGCACGTACCCGTTGACGGCCAGGTCGTCGATCAGCCGCGCCAGCCAGATGCCTTCGTCGTGGCCGCTGAACACGACCACCTTGAGGTCGGGATGGACGGCGCGCAGTTCACCCATAGCGCCGGCCGGGTCGAAATCGTGTTCGCCTTCCAACTCCAGATCAAGGATGAGCAGGTCGGGCCGGTGGCGGGCGACGGAGGAAACAAGCTCGCTGCCACGAGTCAGTTCGGCGACGAACGTGTGCCCGGCGGTGCGCTGCAAATAGTCGCGGATTGCCGCGTGCAGGCTGAGGTGATCATCAAGCAGGATTAGCCGCGCCATCAGGCGATCCTTTCCTTGTAGGCAGATAGATGGTAAAGGTAGTTCCCCGGCCGCTATCGTTCACCTCAATGCGCCCACTGTGCCGGCCGACAATGCCGTGTGCCACGGCCAGGCCCAGCCCCAGCCTGCCTCCCGCAGCAGTCCTGGCGAACGGCTCAAACAGGTGAACACGGGACTGCTCATCCAGGCGCAGCCCGCTGTCCATGACCGACAGGATAACACTATCCTGCCCATTGGCCGTCTCGAAGGTTAGCCTCCGCTCGCCGGACGGAGCACCTTGCGACAAGGTAGCCAGGCCGATCAACACCTGGGCAATCTGGCCAGGCACAGCCTTGATCGAATGCAGGTCAGTAGCCAGGCGTGTCTCCAGCCTGACTTGCCGACCGGCCAACAACTGCAGCATATCCCGGCTGTCGTCAATCAACCGGTTCAGGTCGAGAGGAACGGCCGGCTGCTCCGGTTGCTCACGGCTGAAGACAACGAGCTGCTCGACCAGGCGGCCGATCTCGCGGGCGGCGCGGCGGATTTCGACCAGGTT
>JAFGEY010000059.1 GCA_016931365.1 Anaerolineae bacterium | reverse complement strand
TTCTTTGACCCACACCTGGGCCACGTCGCCGCCCAGTTTGAAGGCCAGATAGCCTGCCCGCGTCGGCGTGACCACCCCCTCGGCGACCACGACGCCGACATCGCGGCGCACCGGCATCTGCGCCTCGACAACCGGCCCGGTCGACTCGGCCGAACAACCAGCCAGAGCCACCATCGACAAAACAGAAACAAACAAAAACATCCAGCGTTTCATTGAAACCTCCTTCATATCCCGCAACGTTCAACTCGCAACCTTGAACTCACTCATACGCCAACACCTCGCGCACCGTCAGCCGGCTCGCGTTACGCGCGGGCAAAAAACTGGCCAGCGCGCTCAACAACGCCACCACTCCCAGCCACAGCCAGAACCCCTCCAGCGAGTAGGAAAAACGGAGCGGCGTTCCCATCAACGGCACACCGACGGCATTGCTCAACAGCCGGCCCAGCGGGGCAGCCAGCACCGCCCCAATCGCCCAACTGAGCACGCCGATGGTCACTCCTTCCAGGATGAACACCTGGGCCACGCCCCGGTTCGGCGCGCCGATGGCCCGCAGCACGCCGATTTCCCTGGTTCGCTCCAAAACATTGATGCTCATCGTGCCCATCAGCCCCAACCCGCCCACCACGGCCAGCAGCAGTGCCATCAACAGCAGCAGCGTGATGATGATGGCGAACGAGGCCTGGGCTTCGGCGCGCTCGCCGGCCACCGTTTGTACGTCACTGACCTGAATGCCCGCTCCTTCCAGGTACGTTTCCAACGCCTCTGCCATCAGGGCGACCGAGGCCGAGTCGTGCTGCGCCGTACGCACCAGCAGCGTGCTCGTCTGCCCCACCTGCCCCGTCGCCTCGGCGATGTACGGGTAATGCCCGTACACCATCGAGGTCATAATGCCCATGCTCACACCGACCACGCGATAGCGCAGCTCGCGGCCCATCACCTTGAGCACGATCTCGTCGCCCAGGCGCACATCGGGTTCTTTTTGCAGGAAAATTGTGCTCACCACCAGCGCATTCTCATCTTCCGGCAGCAGCCAGCGCCCCTGCACAATCGTCGGGCCGGGCGACATCTCCGACTCGGCGCGCGGCGCAAACATCACGATGGAACTGCTCTCCGAACCGTCGGGGCGGTTCCGCCGCGCCGACAGTTGAAACCACACGTCGGTCTGTACCACGCCGGGCACGCGCAGCGCCTCCCGCTCGATCCGCTCGATGCGATATGGACGGGCCAGGATCACCAAAAGGTCGAAATTCCACCAGCGCAAAATGTCATCCAGCGTGCCGTTCAGCGAGGCCTGAACACTGAACACACTGATGAAAATCGCCCCGCCCAGGGCCAGCGTGGCCAGGGTCAGCGCCAGCCTTCCCTTGCTGCGAAACGTGTTGCGGATCGACAGCAGCAGCGGGCGCAGCAGCACATGTCGTGCCCACCACAGCCGCCGCCCCGACAGCAGCCGATCGATCGGCCCGCTGCCCCAACGCCCTTTGCCCAGGGCGTAACCAACGCGCATCGTCTCCGCCGCCGACACGCGCAGCGTGCCCAGAAACGGCGGCAGCGCGGTCAGCGTCGGCACCAGCAGCGCCACGCCGACTTGCAGCCAGATCGACTCCGGCTGGATATCCAGGCTGTGCAGATCGAAATTGAACTGCGCGGCCATAAAGCGGCTCAACGCACGCGCGCCGACGACGCTCAACGGCGCGGCCAGGGCCAGTGCGAGCACGCCGTAGGCGATGACCATCGCCAGGTACATGGCAAAAATCTGCCCCGTCTGCGCGCCGACCGCTTTCATGATCCCGATCTGCCGTTTTTGCTGCGCCAGCAGCGCCGATACCGTGTTGACGATCAGAAAGGCGCTCAAAAAGAGCGACAGCAGGCCCAGTACACCCATCAGCAGCAAGATCGCCTGCAAAATGTCGTCGAGGGGCACCATGCCCGGCTCGACGCTCATCGTACCGGGGATGGTCAGCCCGTTCTTCTCGGCCCTACGCTTGACCGCGTTCACCACTTGTAGCGTGTGCTCTTGGGCGTCATCGAACACAGCAGGGACGGCGATCAGGTGCAGTTCGTTGAAGCCATACTCTTCGCCAAACCAGGCCAGCGTGTCCATGGCCAGGTAGCCATACGGCGTACCGTCGATCTGGGCCGGCACCTGCACCATGTCGTGCGCCACGCCGCTCACGCGTAGCTCGCGCCGGTTGCCATTGGGCAGCTCGATCAAGATCGTGTCGCCCACCTGAACCCCGAGCGGCGCCAGCGCCGAGCGTTCGATCAACACCTCGCGCGCTGCCGGCGGCCACGCTCCCTCGACGGGACGGATTTTATCGACCAGGATGTGCTCGTAATCCTCGACGGCGAACAGCCGCAGGGTCATCCACTTGCCCGGCCCGGTCTGCACCCGCACGTCGAGCGTACGGCGGGCATCGACCTCGGCCACCTCCGGCATGGCGCGCACGGCGCGCACAAAAGCCTCGTCAAAGGTCTCCACCGTGCGCACAATCCCGCTTGACGGCGTGATGCTCTGGTAGCTCTGCGCCATCCCGATCATCAGCATGGCCCGCGCGCTGACGATGGTGCCCACCGCAAACAGCCCCACCGCAATCGACAGCACGATCAGCACGGTGCGTGTTTTATTGCTCCATAAATCGTTCAAGACTTTGGCCCAACGAGAACCGATCAAGGTTTCCTCCAATCAAAGACCTGTCATCCGTCAAGCATCAAACGTCAGGCTGGAAGAGACGTGTAGCGCATTTTTAATCCTCACGTTTCACGCTTCATGCATCACCCACTATCTCCCCATCGTGCAGCGTAATCGTCCGCGTCCCGCGCCGGGCAATGTCCGGATCGTGCGTGACCAGCACGACGGTTTTGCCCGCCTCGACCAGCCGCTCGAACACGCGCAGCACCGCCTGCGCCGTCTGCGAATCGAGGCTGCCGGTCGGCTCGTCGGCGGCGAGCAGCGCGGGGTCGTTGGCCAGCGCACGGGCGACGGCCACCCGCTGCTGCTGCCCGCCCGACACCGCCGAAGGCCGCTTGTGCGCGTGGTTGGCGATGCCCATCTGGTCGAGCAGATCGAGCGCGCGTTCGCGGCGTTGGCGCGGCGTCCACTTGCCCGCAAAGGCCATCGGCAGAGTGACATTTTGCAGCACGGTCAGCGAGGGCAGCAGTTCGAAACTCTGAAATACCACCCCCACCGTCTGCCCGCGCCAGCGCGCCGCCTGCTCCGCGCCCAGTCGATGCACCGGTGTGCCACCTACCCAGATCTCGCCCGCCGTCGCCCGATCCAGCCCGGTCAGCACGTTGACCAGCGTCGTCTTGCCCGCGCCCGACTTGCCCCTGACGACCAGG
>JAFGEY010000499.1 GCA_016931365.1 Anaerolineae bacterium | reverse complement strand
TGGTCGCAAATATCCGCGCCGCAAGACAGGACGACTCAAGGGGTTTTCAATGGCCTACAAGCCCCTTCGTTAACTTAATGACATTGAGGCCTGCATAGTTAATGGTGACTGCACGATCCGCACGAGTGCGAACCACAGCCCGCGCAGCTTCCGCCGCCGGCGACGGCGCTGCTGGTGCCGCCGTTCCCCTTGCTGAACGCGGCAAATTGCGACAGACCGCGACTGGTGTGCTCGCCGCCGCATTCTGGACAGGCAATTGCGGCATCGGCTTGGCTCATCGAGCGGCGCTTCTCAAATTTTTTCCGACAATCCGCACAATGATATTCGTAAATAGGCATTGTTCTACCTCACAGGTGTTATTCAATGTGGTTATTCTACTCCTGTTGAGCGGTTTGGTCAAACTTATAGCACATTCAGCGGATCGATGTCCAGGTGCCAGCCCGCCGGAATATCAACTTGCGAAAGCAGCGCGTGTGGATCGCTGCCGCGAACGACGATCTGCCAGCGCCAGCGGCCGCGCAGGCGTTTCAGGAAACAGGGCGCGGGACCGATCAGGTGATGATCCTGCGGCAATCGACCGCGCTGAATGGCCGTCTGTAGCGCCGCAGCTAGTTCGACGGCCTGCTGGCGAGCGCGCGCGGCGCTCGAATCGGCATAGACCAACCGGGCCAAACGGGTAAAGGGCGGGTAGCCCACCTGGCGTCGAAAGGCCAACTCGCGCGCGTAAAAGGCTTCATAATCGTGCTTGGCAGCCGCTTGAATGGCGTAATGATCGGGCGCATAGGTCTGCACGATCACCTTGCCGCCACGCAGCCCGCGCCCGGCTCGCCCGGCAACCTGCACCAAGAGCTGAAAAGTCCGCTCGGCGGCACGAAAATCGGGCAGGTTGAGTGCCGTGTCAGCGGTAATCACCCCAACCAACGTCACCATCGGCAAGTCAAGTCCCTTGGCGATCATCTGCGTGCCGATCAGCACATCGGCCTCGTGGCGGGCAAATAGGTCAAGCAGCGTTTCGTGACCGCCCGCCTCGCGCACGGCGTCTTGATCCCAGCGCAAGATGCGCGCCTGCGGCAACAGTTCGCGCACGGCGTCCTCGACGCGCTGCGTGCCGGTGCCAAAGTAGCGGATGCGGTGGCTTCCGCATGTTGCACAAAGATCGGGCACTGGCTGCTGGTAATTGCAGTGATGGCAGCCCAGGGCCTCGCCGCTGCTGTGATAGGCCAGTGGGATGTCGCAACGCGGGCACTTGACCACCGTGCCGCAGTCGCGGCATAGGACAAAGGTTGATGTGCCTCGGCGATTGAGAAATAGAATCATCTGCTCACCTGCCGACAGCGTTTGCTGCATCGCCTCTTGCAGTGGACGGCTGAACATGCTGCGGTTGCCCGCGCGCAGCTCGTGGCGCATATCGACCACGCGCACTGGCGGCAGCGCATCGGTCAGCAGCAGACCAGGCTGATCGGCGACAGCGGGAAATGGCGAAAAAGTATGCCTGTTCAGAATACGCTGCATCAATTTAAGCAAGTGAATATCACAGATCTCACTCGCACGCTTGAGCGTGCGAGCGCGGTAGCTCGTGCCCAGATCGGGTGTCGCGCTCCCCAGCAGCACCGTCGCGCCGTAAAATTCGGCGATCTTGAAAGCGACATCGCGCGCATGATAGGTTGGTGGACGATCCCCCTGTTTGTATGAATCGTCGTGCTCTTCGTCCAGCACAATGAGGCCGATGTCGTCAAGAGGCGCAAAGAGCGCCGAACGCGGGCCGATGACCAGCCGGATCTGCCCGGCCCGAATGCGCCGCCAGGTATCATATCGCTCGCCGTCAGACAAGGCGCTGTGGATCACGCCCAGACCACCTTTAAAATGTGCAGCAAATCGGGCGGCGAATCGCTCGGCGAACCGCCGAATTGCCTGGGGGGTGAGCGAAATCTCGGGCACCAGCACGATCGCCTGTCGGCCCTCAGACAGCGTTCGCTCGACGGCACGCAGGTAAATCTCGGTCTTGCCGCTGCCGGTGACGCCGTGCAGCAGAAACACAGCCGTTTTTTTCCATACCAGATGCGGCTCGATCTCGGCCCAGGCCTGCGCCTGCTCCGGCGTCAATGTGGGGGGAATGTCGGGCGCAAAGTCGCGCCCGTGCAGGGGATCGCGCCACACCTCGCGCTCGGCCAACTCGATCAGCCCGTGTCCCTCCAACGCGCGCAGGTCATCGAGTGTGCAGCCGGTTTCGGCGTAAACCCAACTCACCCACGTCCACCCATCGACCGGGCGGGTGAGCAAATAGTCGAGCACGCGATGCTGGCGCGCCGCGCCGCGCAAACCGACGATCTGGGCCAGTGCCTCGACTCGATCCAGGCACAAATGCACCGTCGCCGGCTCAGCCAGGCGGCGGATCAATGCGCGTTCCTCCAATGCTCGGAGGGTCGACGCCGACACATTCGTCGCCTCACGCAGCGCATTTTCCTCGACCGGCACACCCTGCGCCAGCAAATAGTCGAGCACGGCGCGCTGCCTGCCCGCTCGCCCCAAATCGACCTCGCGCGCGCCGGACGCAGCCTGAACCAAGACCCGCTCCGGCGTCACCTCGACCCAGCCTTTGCCATGCACGGTCGACAAGGTCGAGGCGGACACGGCGGCGCGGGCCAGCACGTGCTCAACAGCGGGCAAAAGATCGTCGATGTCGAGCAGGGTTTGCAGTAGGGCCGCCTGGGCTGTAGTCCGCCCCAGAAACGGACGCACGCCTTCCACCTGCGGCGGTGATGCACTGAGGCGCACAAAGTTGACCCGCTTGGGCTGCGCGCGTGGCGCGGGCAGATCGCCGGTGCGGATGACCACGCCGCGTCGCACCAGCGCACGCAGTGCCCGATTGGCCCGCTCGCGACCCTTGAGCCGCTGCGCGATTTGCCCCAAGGTGAGTGTTGGATGGCGCTGCAACAGATCGATCACTGCAGCCTGTCCATCTGGCAAACGGTCGGGAATCGGCACTTCAGGATGCAGTCGAAAGACCGCACGGGGTTGGCGCAACATGCCGGGTGGCAGCATCAGGCGCAGGCAATCGATCAGAGGCGCGAGGTAGCGCTCGCTGAGCCACAATGCAAGGGCAATCTGGCATTCGGACAGCACCGGCGAGTCAACCAGCACGCGGCTCACCGGTTTGGTTTCGGGCACGGGCGCGCGCTCAGCCCGGTCGATCACGATGCCCTGCATATGTTTAGAGCCAAAGGGCACCTCGATCAGCATTCCGGGAGCGATCTGCCCATCCAATTCGAACGAAACGTGATAATGAAACACAGGGCCGGGAAACCTCGATGCATCCCCGGCCCGCCTCTGTGGATCGTATGCGGTTCCTCCACCGTGTGCGGCCGCATTCACCGCCACGACGGCAAAATTCAAGTTATCCGCCATTATGCGCCTTGTAAATCACCCCTGCCGCATAGCCAACCACGCTGCCCATATCACCAGTGACGTGCCCGGAATGGGCATAATGCAGCGCCCTGGCCCGGTCGGCGCCGAGCCGCTGCGCAGCCAGCATCACCGCCACTACCGGTCCGCCGCCGCAGGCTTCCGTCTTGTGCTGCGCCAGCGCACGCGACAATTCCTCGGGATCAAACGCATCGATCTGGTCTGCCATCACGCGATCCAGCCGTTCCGCATCGCGCGCGTGGTGAAAGTGTGAGAGATCGGTGCTGGCGACGAGCAGCGCGCGCTGCCCGGTCAGCGCATCGGCCAGCGCGTCGGCCAGCCGTGCGCACGCCTCCCAGGACTGATCGCCGAGCATGATCGGCAGCAAGGTGAACTGGCTCAATGCCACCTGCAAAAAGGGCAGTTGAATCTCCAGCGAGTGTTCGTTGTCTACCGGCAGGCGAACCAAATCGAGGCGTTCGTCCACTGCGTCGACCAGGTCGGCAGCCAACGGCACGTCGCCCAACGGCGTCTGGTACGCATCGGCGGCGGCAGTGGCATACGGCCCGGCATACATCCGGTGTACGGGCGAGATGACGACGACCACGTCAAACGACATCCCGCGCACCAGATTATAGGCATAAGCCGCCACCTGCCCGGAATAAATATACCCTGCATGCGGGCTGATCAAGCCGATCACCTCGCCATCCAGTTCGATCGGTTCAACGTGGTCAAAAAAACCGGCGATCATAGCCTGCAACTCGTTCGCCCGTCCTGGATACCATTGTCCGGCAATCACCGATCTGCGCACCGTGAAAGACATTTCAACCTCCTTTTTAACTGCCTAACAAAGCTTTGCTTCAAACCGACAAGGGTTGAAACTTGTCTGGGACAATCGCCCACAAGTTTGCGCAAAACTTGTTCAGGTGCTCATCAGCGAGGATTTAATCACAATCGCCAGCCAGGCGCTTGCCACAAACACCGCGCATCCAACCAATACAGCGCCTCCCCACTGATGCACCGTTCGCTGATCGGCCAGCCTCGGCCCATCCTGATCAATGATCGGCGCATAGCGGGGCATCATCCACCAGCCCAACGCCACGCCGGAAAGCAATCCGCCAACGTGTCCCCAGATGTCGATGCCTGAGACCGTAAAAGTCATCACCAAGTTAAAGACGATCACGCTCAACGTGTTCTGGAACAGCCGCTGACCTTGCCCTCCCAGAGCGCGCCGGTAGCGATAGAAAAAAGCGGCTTGCGTGCCGATCAGCCCAAAGATCGCCCCGGATGCGCCCGCCGACAAGTTGGGGCTAAAGGCAAAGCTGAGCAGCACACCAAATGCGCCCGAAAGCATATAGATGCATACAAAACGCGCCACGCCGAAAACCCGCTCGATCTGGGGCGCGATGGCATAGATGGCATAGGAATTAAAGAGCAGATGGACAAAACCAACGTGCAGAAAAATCGGCGTGATCAGCCGCCACACCTGCCCATCGACGATCAAGGGATCGAACTTGGCCCCAAAGAGGACGAGCACCTCGCCACTAGAGCTGAGATTCAGCGCCCAGAACAGCCACTGGTCGAGTTGGCGAATGCCCTGAGCCGACATCTCGGCCATAACCACCCAAGCCGAAAATCCGACCATCGCCAGCCAGACCAGGATATTCAACCCAAAGATGATCCAGGCGGCAACGGGTCTGGACTGAGGGAGCGCGAGACGAACAGACGGCGGCGCGAGGGTATCGGAGAGCGGCACGGGAGTGTCGGAAGCGGGTTTAGTGGAATCAGAGTTCATAACCGGGCCTGGCGCGGCACCGCACGGTGTTTTTCGGCATTGATAATCGAAACGATCACATCCACCGTCTCATTCAACTTGCCTTCAGCGTTGGGGATCACATAGTCAAACTCGGCAATGCGCCGCATTTCATCGCGCGCAGTCTGAATGCGTACATCAAGCTGGCTGGCGATCTCGGTGTGGCGGCGCTTGAGCCGGGCGATCAACTCTTGCTCGGAAGAAGTAGCGATAAAGATGAGAACAACCTCGGGAGCCAACGCACGGATCACGGCTGCCCCCTGGACATCCAGGCGCATCACCACATCTTTGCCACTTTCCATCGCCTGGCGAACCTGTTTCTTGGGTACCCCTTTGTACTGATCGTAGACCCGCGCATATTCAAGCAATTCGTCATTGGCGATCATGCGCTCAAACTCTTGGGTCGAAACAAAGGTGTAATCCACACCATCCACTTCGTCCGCACGAGGCGCTCGCGAATTCGCCGTGACGACAAAGTGAATCGGCCTGCCCAATGATTCCATGCGATGGGCAAGCGCCTTGACCACCGAATCTTTGCCGGCGCCGGACGTGCCAGAAATCACGATCAACAGCGGCGGCTTTTCAAAACAATACAGATGTTCCACATCAACATCCTGGGTTGCAGCTTGCGGCGACCAAGTCGCCCGGGCAGTCAGCACGTCGTTTATCGATTCGCCAGCCAATGCTTTGCACCTCGCCTTGATTTGCGTTATAATAGAGCCAAAGATTATGCTATAGGAGAATAAATATGCCTATTTATGAATATCAATGTGAATCTTGCAAACAAAAAGCCCGCAAATTCTGGCGCACCTTTGCCGAAATCGACGAAAGCTCGCTTGAATGTCCGCGTTGCGGCGAACACAATTTTCAGCGGCTCATCTCGCGAGTTGCTTTTATCCGCTCCGAAGATGCCCGGCTGGAAAACCTGGCCGATCCCGCCAGCCTGGCCGGACTCGATGAAGACGATCCCAAATCCATTGCCCGCTGGATGCGCAAGATGAGCCAAGAAGTGGGCGAAGAAATGCCGTCTGAATTCGACGAGGTCATCGACCGGCTGGAGTCCGGCCAATCCCCCGAAGAGATCGAAAAGAGTATGCCAGAGTTAGCCGAAGGCCTCGATGGGATGGGAGGCATGGGCGGGATGGGCGGCAACGAGTTCGTCGACCTGTGAATGTAAAGTGAGACGTGGCGCATGAGCTGCGCCGCGTCTCACCACACTCAAAATCGCTCAAACCGTTGCACATCCAGGATAAAGACCACTGCTCCACCCACCTGGACTTCGATGGGCGTCGGCATGTACAACTCGCCAGACTCCATCGTCGGAGGCAATGGGTTGACGTACTGCGTGCGCGTGTGGCAGTTCTCTTTGATGATCTTGAGCACCTGGTCCACATCATCGTCGGCAACGCCAATGAGCAGCGTTGCATTACCTTCGCGCAAAAAACCGCCGGTCGTGCTGATCGTCGTGGCCCGATAGCCGTCACCCATCAACGCATCGATCAACGGGTGCGCATCGTCGCTGTTGATAACGCTGATCAAAAGTTTCAAGTCCAGCCTCCCTTCTTGCATCTACAATCTTGGCTACTCGCCCACTTGACATCATTCGCGATAAATCCGGACCCGCCGATATGGCTCTTTTCCTTTACTATGTGAAATAAGCTGATACTCTCGCGCCATTTGATGTTGCTGGCGGCGAACAAGAGCATTCTGAGGCGAAAGCTCGACCATCTTGGTTCCGGCAATGACCTTGTGGATCGCCTGCTGCGTTTCGCGCACTGCCCGGCCCAGATCGTCTTCGCCTGCGAGATCGAACAAATCGGCCAGACAACGTTCGATCTGGAGCACGGTATTGGAGCGCAAAACATAGATTGGAATTCCGGCATCTTCGGCCATCACCAACATCTTGGGTCGGTCTCGATAGTAGGCCTTGAGAGTGATCACCGCGTTCACATTTTCCAGGTCGTCAGCAACGGTGACTGGCAACACCAGCTTTTGAATGACCTGCTCCAAACGATTTCTCGCCACACCGTAGGCATAGATACGCATCGACTGGAGTGCTCTCGCCGCAGCGATGGCCGCCGCCGGAGCCGGAATCACTTCTTCCAATAACGTTTCACTGCCCCCTTCTTCGCTGCGAATATCGCCAGCGGCATCGCGGAAGCGAACTTGCGGCGGCACGGGACGCTCACGCAGCAACCCATCGACCGACTTGGCCACATCGAGGTGAACGGCTACACGATCCCAGGCCTGAATTTCGACCACCACGTCAAAAGTTGGCGGCGCGCGGCGTTCCAGCACCGTCTTTTGCGTGCGACGGCGGCGGGCTTCCTCATCGCTCAAGGTGACGCTCTCAATGCCGCCAATCAGATCGCACAGTGTGGGGTTGAGCATCAGGTTTTCGAGCGTGTTGCCATGTGCCGTGGCGACTAACTGCACACCGCGTTCGGCGATGGTTCGCGCGGCCAACGCCTCTAGCTCGCGCCCGATCTCGTCGATGATGATCACTTCCGGCATATGATTTTCGACCCCTTCGATCATCACCTCGTGCTGGAGAGAGGGCTGCGCAACCTGCATCCGCCGCGCTCGCCCCACAGCCGGGTGCGGGATGTCGCCATCGCCGCCGATCTCGTTAGAGGTGTCGACAATGATCACGCGCTTCTTTTCGGCCAGCACGCGCGCCGTTTCACGCAGCATCGTCGTCTTGCCGACGCCGGGACGCCCCATCAGGAGCACACTTGCGCCGGAGAGGATGATATCCTCGATGATGACGATCGTCCCCTGGATCGCCCGCCCAACGCGACAGGTCAAACCGACCACATCACCCCGGCGGTTGCGAATGGCCGAAATTCGATGCAACGTGCGTTCAATGCCGGCCCGGTTGTCGGCGTCGAATGCGCTGATTCGCGAGACGACAGCATCGATCTCTTCGCGGGTGATCTCTTGATCGCTCAAAACGACCTCGCGATCGACAAACCGCGCTTCGGGAACACGCCCCAGGTCCAGAATCACTTCCAGCAAATCGTCAAGCTGTCCAGCCTTTCGCAGCGCCCGTTCGATGCCGGGCGGCAGCACGGCCAAAAGTGCTGTTAAATCGTCGTTGTTTTTATCTCTCATATATCCCAGTGACTGTCTCGCTGGGCGAGACCGTTGTAGTTGGTGCCTTGACGCGATTCTCCAAAGCCGTCACCAATCCGCGCGCCGGCTCGGTGACGCGTACCGCTGTATGTTTGACCAAACAACATTGCGTTGAAAAAGATTGAAACCCGCACGCTTCCAGATGGACGCGCACACCCCCTTGATAGTGCCGGACGGCGCAATACACCGGATGAGGCGGATAGTAGTTGAGCAAAGCCAGGCCGTAATCGACCAATCGATCGGCCAGTTCGTAGGCTCTGGGATGAATCATCAGCATCAACCAGTGACCGGATTGTCCTGGAGCCAGATGTCCATACCCAGCAATGCCTTGTCCATCCAGCAGGACAAAGCCTTCACCCTGGTTGCGAGCCATCGGCCAGCGCCCCCCTGCATCCTCTTGTAACTGACCGACAAGTTCAGCTTGCTGTACCAGATGCGGCGTCACTGCGCGGTAGAGCTGATCGATGTCCCACCTATCAGTGGTCTGCTCAGAACGAACATCCGGGCTAGCCACGGCCTGTGGATACGCATCAGGAGCCAGTTTCAAAATATCTTCGCGCGCATAGGCGCTAAACCCGGCACCAAGCAACGCCTCTAGCTCAACGCTGCCTTCGCCTGCCGAGGCAAAAAGCTGGGACAGACCACGTTCCGCAGCTATTGCCGTCAGATGGTTCAGCAGCCGATACCAGACCGTTTGCACGTCTTCAGCTTGGTCCAATCGAGGCGAAAGACCGAGCAAATAAGCCCCTGATTGACCATCGGGTTGAAAGACCTGCACAAAACCTCGATCGGCCTGTCCGTCGCGGCGGGCCTGGTTGAAAACAAAAGTCAGAGTCTGACCATCTTCCAACGCCAGAAATGAAGCGAGTGCCCGTCCAAGTGCGGAACGGGGGCTGGTCAAAGCCTCAACCGGGCATATCGCCTGTTCGGACTTTTGAAGCTCGGCGATCAGGAAAAAATGATGTAATTTAAAGGGTACAATTCCTGTTGATATGCTCACTAATAATGCGCGCCTCTGGCGTCAAACACAAAACCTGGGTAAGGCAAACTTATTCTACTCACTTTTATACGAGTTGGCAAGTGTTTCAGGCAATAAGGCTTCTGCGGCGATAGCGCAGCCACAGGCGAATGCTCAATGAGGAAACACCAACCAGAACAAGCAGCGTTCCGACCACAAACACCGACAATAGCATCGATCGGGGAATTTCGCCATCAGCCAGATACACAACAGCAAGCGGCATCAACTGAGCCAGACCGAGCAATACAGTGCTGATATCTGCGCCGATCTCGCCTACGCCCAACCCGGTGGAGGAAACCGCGACTGAACCCAGCCCATTGATCAGGTGTGTCCGGAAGCCGCGTACTTCTTGCTTGAGCAACAGCCCCAGCACTGTCAGTGAAATGACCGCCAATGGCCAGAGCAGCCAGACCTGTCCCCGGGTTGTTTCGTCAAAGCTGGCCGTAATCGCATAGACCATCAGCGCGCCGGAGAGGCTGATAAAAAGCACCACACCGATATGCAGTCCCAGGGTTACAACAAAACTTACCACCCCGGCCCACAAATCGTGCTCTCGGATGTATGCATCTCGGTCAACGGACATGGTGCTTTCCCCTACACTTCTGGAGCGCTCTTTTTGAGGATGTAATACGTCCCTTTTTTGGCCCCGATTTTGAGCAAAAAGCCCCGATCGACCAGATCGGCCAGGTCAAGACGCAGAGTTTCGGCAGACACATCGGGACAGAGGATGCGATAATCGCGGTTCGTAATCCGCCCGCGTTCCTGGACAAAAGATAATGCCTGCAACTGGCGTTCGTTCATATTCGATTCCCAGGCCATCACCGGGCGACGCACCCGGTTGTTGCGCAGGGTTACAGTAAACGAATAGGGTGTATCTCGAAATTCGGGCGCAGGATGCCCGGCATTGACCATATCCTCGATCATCCGGTCGACGCCCAGCCCCAGTTCTTCGATAAACCCCCACTGGAAAAGACCGTTCACCAGGCGCGGATTGCGCGAAAAATGCTCCTCGACAATGTTGTCAACTGTGATATAACCGGGCAACCCACCGGGGCTGATCACCTCCATCCGGTCATCGAACATGCGAATTTCGATGCGCCGGCCGGAAAGCCGGTAATCGCGGTGGCAGACGGCATTGACCAACGCCTCACGGACGGCAAAAGAGGGGTATTCGGCTTTTTCCTCACGCACCAACCCCTTGACCACTGCCGCGACGCGCATCTCTTCCCACATAACCTGCCAGGCTTCCTCGATCAGGCGTGGTAGCGGGCCAGCGATCTCTTCGCGACGCGAGTAGCCGGGCAATCCGCCGGGGCCGCGCAGTTCCGTCCCGGCAAAGCGAACAAAAATCAGCTTGCCCTGCGGCAAAAACTCCTGCGGATCGTGGGCAAAGAGCAGCACCCCCAACACGGTCGGCGTGCCGTCTTCAGTCAACGCACCGGCATTGATCAACATCGATGCGTCGTCGCCGGCAATCGGCCGGCGCTGCCGCTCCGCGCGGTTGGCGCGATATTCGGCGATCAAATTTTTGTCCAGATCGTCCAGGGTCGCTTCGGGAACTCCTTCGGTTTCAAAATCGCCGCTGGATTTGGTCGCCGCCAGATGAAGGATCTGGTTGCCACCCAACGGGCGATTCTGCAGGCCGGAGCGAATGAGCACGCGCCCATCTTCCAACGAGTGCAACTCGCTGCTGCGCGGCACGTGGATCACCACCACCGTGCCCCCCTCAACCGCACTCTGCTGCCATTCAGTGCGCACGATCGGCCGGCCTTGCCCTAGCGCCAGCTTGAGCCCGTCTTCAATATCCTCAACAGTCAACCCAACCTGAACCCGGCTCGACGGATTCGCACCGACGACGATCGTGCCGCCATCGCTGTTGGCAAAAGCAACCAACGTCTCGGCCAGCCGATCAACATCGAGATCGGCCATAAATTCAAGCGTCTGGCCGGGCTGTCTCTCGGCCCAGTTGGATAAGGATAGACGTAAAGACATTGACATCCCTTCACTACCCCCACTCACAAGTGCGTATCAATCCTGGTCGGCAGAGCTAGACTCGTCTGTGCGTGGAAACCGGGGCTGAATGCCGTGCAGTTTGATCTGATTCTAACACAGCTTGGATGATAAAGCAACCCATTTTTTTGGTGATTACCAATACGACGACGCCAATCGCTTGACCCAGGTGGGCGGAGTGAGTTATACTTGGGATGACGCGGGCAATTTAACAAGTGAATCATTTAAGCCCGACTTGATTTTCTTTGTGATCTTTGTGGTTGAGAATCTCTTTTTTCAGGAAAATCACCAATTAGTAGTCAGGAAAGGATAGACAAAATGGAGCAGACGAGCGGTGTCGTCATGAGAGTTCCACCCAAGTTCGACCAATCCCCGCGCATACAGCGGCTGGCCCAACGAAGCCGCGAGCTGGCCCTCAGCGGCAAGCGGAACCTGTATGGCATTGTCGGCGAGACGTTGGTCTATGGCTGGCATGGAAAGCCGATATCCAAGACGGATATAGTGGCCCTGGGGGATCACGCCTGCTGGATAAACATCGGCCCGTTCCCCAAGCTGGACGAGATGCCGTCCAGGGTGGATGGCTACGAGGCCAGCGGGGAAAGCTGGGGGCGCGATTATGCCTTCCTGCTGGACAATTCGCCGGCCGAGATCTACCCGAACGAGCGCATCATCGGCGAGATCCACTGGGAAATGCACATGGTCAGGCAATACGAGTGGCCCGACAGCGTGTGTGAGTTGGGCCTGAAGGCGCGCGAGGTGGGCGCCGGCGGGATGAGCTCCGGGCACACCTGCCCCGACCTGGCCATCGGC
>JAFGEY010000058.1 GCA_016931365.1 Anaerolineae bacterium | reverse complement strand
TGCGGCGCGCCGTCTCTTCGATGTAGGCGCGCGCGGCCTCCAGGCGCACGGCGTGCGGCACGAGCAGTTTGTGGGTGTAAGCCTGCTTGTCGATCAGCGGCGAGCCGGACTGCACGCGCTCGCCCGCATAGGCGACGGCGCTTTTGAGCGCCGCCATTCCCCCACCCAAGCCGAACGCGGCAACCATCAAGCGCGTGTAGCCAAATACCTGCTGGGCATAGGCCATCCCCTGACCCTCTTGGCCGACCAAATTTTCGAGCGGCACAAACATGTCTTCAAAGGTCAGTGGAGCGGTGTTGGAGATACGAATGCCGTGCTTGTCTTCTGGCCTGCCTGCGCTCAGACCCGGCGTGCCCTTGAGGACGACGAAAAAGGTATAGCCATTGGGGCTGCGCGCGAGCACGGTATACAGGTCGGCGATGCCGCCGTTGGTGATGAATTGCTTGCTGCCGTTCAGCTTGTAGCCGATGACCTTGCCGTCCTCCTGCACCGGGTCAGCTTTGGTGCGTAGCGCGGCGAGGTCAGAGCCGGCAGTCGGCTCGGTGACGCCATAGGCGACGACCCAGCCCTTCTCGGCCACCTGGGGCATCCATTGTGCCTTTTGCTCCGCCGTGCCGCCGACCAGGATCGGATCGAGGCCCAAAAAAGTCGCCAGCACCGCGCTGGCCAGCCCCAGATCGATGCCGGCGACCGCCTCGGAGACGCGGTATACATCGTATGCGCCGCCGCCCATGCCGCCGTACTGCTCGTCGATAAACAACAGGTGCAGGCCAAACTGCGGCCCATACATCTCGCGCAAAACATCCTCAGGACATTGGTCATCGCGATCCCATTGACGCAGCAGGTCGTCGGGGAGGCGTTTTTGAGCAAAATCATGCACCGCAGACAAGATCATGTCTAGCGTGTCAGGATCAAGTCCCTTTTTACTTGACATAACAAATCTCCTCAGAAAACAAAGAACGCGACGAGTGATGAAACGCCTCGGCGCGTTGACGTAACAATCAATGCCCTGCCGAAAAAAGCCTTCGGCAAGGTGCATATCGATTTATTGGGTGATGTGAGTCAGTACAATTAACACCTTGGGGAATCAAGAGTCACGCGGGGAGACAAAAAATCCCCCGTTGTTCGGGGGATTTGCAGGGTAACAAACCTGGCGGGTTGGAAACTCACCTTATGCTTTGTGGGCGCGCTTCCAGGCCCGGTTGGCCATAATCGCCGCGCCGAGCACGCCAGCATAGTCCTTGAGCGCACTGGCGACAACGCGAATCTTGTCTTTGTCCTGCTGGTTAAGGTAATACTGCTCCGCCGTTTCGCGCACAGGATCGAGGTAAATATCGCCCAACTGTTCGACCAGCCCGCCGCCAAAGACGATCACCTCCGGTTCGAGTATATTGACCAGGTTGGCGACGAGCAGGCCCATATAGTACTGCGACGTTTGCATCACTTCTGTGACCAATGGATCGCCGCGCGCCAGTGCTGCGGCAAGGACGCTGCTGCTGAGGTCGGTGCGGCCCATCTCTTGCCAGATTTGCGGCAGCAGGCTCTCGCGTCCTGCTTCCAGCCCGGCGTGGATGTCGCGCTCGATGGCCGTGCGACTGGCCATCGCTTCGACGCAGCCACGCTTGCCGCAGCCGCACAGCGGGCCGTCGGCGAGGACGACGGTATGGCCCACCTCACCCGCCGTATTGCGCGCGCCGAAATGCAGCTTGCCATTGAGAATGATCCCACCGCCGATGCCTGTGCCGACAAAGATCGAGACCAGGCTGCGCACACCGCGCCCGGCTCCAAGTGCGTGCTCGCCAATCGCACCCACATTGACATCGTTGCCCAGGTAAGCTGGCGGGCCGAGTTTTTCGGTCAGATAATCGGTCAGGGCCAAGTTGTTCCAGGTTGGGCCGAGGTTGGGTGCGTGAAAGACAACGCCAGTCTCGGGATCGAGCGGGCCGGGAAAGCCCACGCCAATTGCACGCACGTCCCGCAGCTTGACCCCGGCATCGGCCGCCGCCGCTTTGGCCGTGTCGACAATGCGCCCCAGCACCGCATTGGCCCCCTCTTCAGCATTAGTTTTGACCTTTTTGCGGCCCAAGATTTCGCCTTTGGGCGTCGTGACTACCGCCATCAGGCTGGTGCCACCCAGGTCGATGCCGACCAGCAGTTTCTTTGTCATAGATTTCCTCCTGTGAAACGATCCGCCGCCAATCGAAGCAACGCTATATGCTTAATTGGGATGGTTCAAATATGAACCGAAATAGGTCGATACTTTTTAGGCAGACAAAATTTACCTCATTGCGAACCATCCTGTTTAATTATAGCACATTTTTGAGCGCCTGGATCGTTTTTACCGAGGTGTGACAAGCTGCTGTCCGAGCCGGTAGGCGCGCTCCATCAACGCCTGATTGTCGGCGATTTCGCCCTCCCGGCTTGCCGTGCCGTACACCGCGCCGAGGATATCGGCTCCGACGTAGCGAAAGGCATCCTGAAAGGTGCGCAACGCATTGACCGCGCCGGAAGTAAACGGATCGCTGTCGCCGTATGTGAGGGCAATGGCGATACGCTTACCGCGCAATGCGCTGCCCTGCGGCCCTTCGAGCGCGTACCAACGATCCATCAACAGCTTGGTCTGCGCCGAAACGGTAAACCAGTACACTGGGCTGGCGATGACCAGCGCATCAGCTTCGCGCAGCTTGGGATAGAGGGCCTGCATATCGTCATCGATGACACAGCCCTTGCTGTTGGGGCGGTGACAGCCTTCACAGGCGCGGCAGGGGCGAATGTCCATCTCGTGCAGGCCAAAGGTCTCTACCCCGCTGCCGGCGGCCTGGGCACCGGCAGCGATCTGGTCGGCGAGGAGGGTGCTGTTGGCCCGCTTGCGCGGGCTGCCCAGAAAAACGAGAACGCGATTGGACATATTGTTCCTCTTACTGCGGAAAACGAGGCAAAACGACGGCTCGCACCGGCAGGGCGACCGTGTCGCCCCACTCAAACTCTTGCGGCAGCTTGCGCACGGCGCGTTTCGTCTCTGGATAAATGAGCAGGTCGCTGCCCGGCTCGGTGTATCGAGCCTCGACGAGGGCCAGGCCGACCTGGGCCTCGCCAACCTGGGCGCAGCTTGTTACCGTGCCGATCACCCGGCCGCGCGTGCTGACCACCGGCTCGCCGTGATCGCCGCCGCGCAGGGGACGCGCGCCCTTTTCAACCTGAAAGCGCACCAACTGCCGCTCGACCGTTTGATGGTAGGCCAGGTAAGGCATTTTGCCGACCCAAAAGGGCTTGTCGGCTTTGACATAACGGTCGAATCCGGCTTCGGTCGGGGAAATGCGCAGCGGCCCGGCCAGGTCGTGCCCGTAGAGGGGCAGCCCGGCTTCGACGCGCGTGCTGTCGCGCGCGGCCAGGCCGCAGGGTTTGACGCCGAACGCCGCCCCCTTGTCGAGCAGCAGCCGCCACAACGCGACGACCTGATCGGGGTGGACGTACAATTCAAAGCCCAGCGGCTCGCCGGTATAGCCGGTGCGGGCAATGAGCAGCTCCATCCCGGCAAAGCGGGTTTCGATCAGCCGCGTGCGTTTCATCTCTTTGAGCGCCGTCTGCACACCGACATTGCTCTCACACGCCAGCAAAATATCCAGCGAGCGGGGGCCTTGCAGGGCCAGATCGATCCGTTGATCGGCGCCGCTGGCCGGGTCTTTGAGATTGCGCAGCAGCGCCGGGGGTGACCAGCTCCATTCCGGGCGGTCCTTGTCGATGACGACCTCATTTTGATTGACGGCACTCAGCCAGGCCCAGTCTTTATCCCAGTTGGA
>JAFGEY010000057.1 GCA_016931365.1 Anaerolineae bacterium | reverse complement strand
CTCGACCGTCTCGCGGCGCATTGGCGGCCCGCCCTTGTGCGGGCCAAAACAGTAGGCGCAAGATGCCGGACATGCCAGCGAAGGGACAAGCATCAGGTGACGGGACACATTTTCTCCTACAACAAAGCGTAGTTCATTTTTTTGAGACAGTTTATGATATTATGTGGCTACTTCCCTATAGATACATTTCTCCTGTGCATCGATTGACAGTCAAAAAAACTACCGTTAGCAAAACATGGTTGGGTTCGGTAGCCAGCGTAAAGTACATCAACTCTTGGCCTCATTATTTTCAGGATGTACAATACTTTTCACTCAGCACTTAAAATTTGCGTTTTATATCATTGACAAAAAAGCTCAGTTTTGGGGCCGTTTTTGGTCGTTGATAATATTTTTGGCCCACAGTTGCACAAAAGTTACGTTAATTATAACACTAAATGCCACTTCTTGCATCTTGTTGCCATCAAATGACACCGCTCCGACCAAAGTCCCTGCCTTTCAGGCAAAATACCGTGCCGCTCAGGCATCCCACCTTATGGTACACTATCGGAAACCCATCCAACAGGAATTGCGCCTATGACCGGCACTGCCGTCCCGGACAACCCGTACATCTATCCTTGTAGTGCTCAACCTGCTGAGTGAAATCCAAAGGAACGCAGCCCATGGCTAAAAACCTGATCATCCTCAGGGGCAACCTGACCCGCGATCCCTTCTTCGACTATCTCTCCGGTCGGGACGGCCCGGTGCCCTTTATGCGCTTCACCCTGGCCGTCGACCGCCACCCGCCACGCCGGGAGGGTACCGACTACCTGCAGGTGGTCGCCTATGGCCCGCTTGCTCTGAGCAGCCATCCCTTCCTGCGCCAGGGATCGGAAGTCCTGGTCGAAGGCTGGCTGCGCACCCGCCAGGGCACCGGCAAGCAGGGCGAACCGGCCCAACGCATCGAGGTCGTCGCCGAAGAGATCACCTTCCTGCGCAACATCGTCTGGGATGCGGCCGTCGGGCCAGAAAATGAGATACCATCACAACAACAGGATAAGATGGTCCGCTGATGGAAGTCGAGTTCTCGCACCGCACGGTCTGGACGGCCGCTGGCATCGCGCTGGTCGCCGTGCTGATCGCCCTAGGCCGTGCCGTCACCCCCATTGCCGGCGATGGCCGGCCGCTGGTGCTCTCTCCGGCCTACGTGGCCACCGTGCGCTACCTCAAGGCCGCGCAGGGCTGGCTCGACCGCCTGGCCCAAATCGACGCCGACCTGGCCAAAGTGATGGACGAACAGGTCAACATCTACACCCAGGGCCGCGACGCCGAACGCATCTTTGAGAAAGCGCTGTCGGTGGCCAGAGAAGTCGAGCAAGGCAAAGCGCCGCTGTCGTTGGCCGCGCTTCAGACAACCCTATCACAGGCTGCCACCGGATATGTGCGGGCGTCGCGGGCTGCGCTCCTGTGGGTCAGCGCGCCATCGGCGGAGAACCGGCAGGGGGTGGACGAAGCACTGAGCGCCGCGCGCGGCAAATTGGAGAACTGTCAGACGCAACAGGAGGCATTGTGGCCGGCGAAGTAGATCAGGTTCACGAGATCCGCGCCCGCCAGCTCGAACGCATGCTCGACGCCGAGCGGCACATGCGCACCCTCGCCGAGGAACAGGCCGGTGCCGCGCGCAAGGCATTGTACGGGATCGCCGAGACGTTCTGCTCCGGCGAACTGGATGCCCTGCTGCGCGAGCGCAAGGCCGAGGTGCAAGGGTGGACGCCCGATCAGTTGGGCGAATTCATCTCCGGCCACCTGACCCGGCGCATCGGCCGGATGGAGATCGGCGACCGCCTGGACGAGTTGTACGAGGCCGCGCAGGGGCGCATTGATGCCTTGCAGCGGGAAGTGACCGACAAGACGCGCACCGTCGAGCAGCAAGCTGGGCGGATCGGGCAGCTTGAAAAGGAACTGTCGGCGGTCAAGAAAGACTTGGCCGAAGCCCGCCGCCGCGCCGACCAGGCGAAAGCCCTGCCGGTCACCAGCCAGGCTGCGCCGGTGCGCCCGCCCGCGTCCACTCCCTTTGTGCCGGTCACGAATGTCCCCATTGCGGATGTTCCCATCTCGAATGGTCCCATTTCGGATGTCCCCATCCGAGTGGTCCAGTCTCCCGGCGCGTGGTTCGAGGAATGGCAGGCGCACATCCATTATGAACGCAGCCGCGACCTGCTGCGCCTGATCGGCGAATCGGGGCTGTGCCAGCGCGCCGCCCTGCAAGCGCAGACCAACATCCTTTGGGGCGTCACCACGCGCAACGCGATGATCGACGCGGTCAGCCTGCTGGAAGCGCACGACCTGGTCGAGATCACTTCGCCCCAGGCCGGCAAGCCCGGACGCCCGTCGCATCTCCTTCGCCTGACCGAACGGGGGCAGGAGGCGTTCCTGCTGCTCTTTGGCAAGGACCCTGCGCCTTCCGAACTGGACGAACTGCTCAAGCGGCACAAGAGCCCGGAGCACACCGCGCTCAACCTGGAAGCGGCCGAGGCGCTGCGCGCGCGGCTGAATGCCGTGGTCGACCTCTACCCGCCAGTGATTACTTTGGACGGCGGGCGGCAGTTCGCCCCCGATCTGGTGGCCACGCTGCCCAACGGCGAGGTCATTTACGTCGAATGCGAGCGGGGCACGGCAGACGCAAACAACCCTCGCGAGCGCAAGTGGCAGAACGTCTACGACGCCACGGGAGGCAGGCTCTACATCATCTGCCCCGACCCCGGCAGCCGCAGCAAGGTCGTCTCCGAGATCAACCGCTGGGCCGGGACGCGGCCGAT
>JAFGEY010000498.1 GCA_016931365.1 Anaerolineae bacterium | reverse complement strand
CGTCGCGCGCGGTGAGCATCAACACCAGGACGCGGCTGTTTTGCGCGCGCAGATGCCGCACCACCTCGATGCCATCCATTTCGGGCATCATCCAGTCGAGGACGATCACATCCGGACGGTGCGCGCGTATCTGCTCTAGCGCCTCGCACCCGTTGACGGAGGTCATCACGTCGAGTCCTTCGTACAGCAGCGTGCGGCGCAGCATCTTGAGCAGTTTTTCATCGTCATCGACGATGAGCACGGTGGACATAGATCCTCCAGCAAGCCAGTAGGATGAATTTATTATACCGAAATCCCGGGCATTTTCCAACACATTTTATGCCCGCGTGATTTTCTGCGAGCAAACCACCAGCATCAGATGATCTGCCGATGCCGGTACGGCGAGATCATAGTCGCCATAGGCCTGCCGGATGACCATTCCCCGGCAGTGAAATATCTCGCGCAATTCTTCGCGGGTGTACAGGCGCGTGCTCGTCGGGAACCCGGTTTCCTCGGGTTGGGTTAGCACCTCGCCGTATTTGAAGGTATGACCGGCATAGAGCATGCGCGATGTCTGGCTGTCCCAGGCAAAGTCGGCCAGTGAGAGCGACTGCGTGCCCGCTTCCCAATGCCGCCGTGGAAAATGCTTGATCGCGTAATCGCCGCTGCACACGCCCATCAAATGCTTGCCGCCCGGTTTCAGGGCCGCTGAAACAAGATCGAATATTTTGAGGTTCTCGGCATCGTCTTCCAGGTAGCCAATCGCGCCATCGGCCATGTTGAGCACCGCGTCAAACTGATTGGAGAAAGTGACGTCACGGACGTCAGCACAGATGAACTCGACGTTGGCAAGACCGTCCGCCTGGGCCCGTCTTTGCGCCTCGGCAATGTACACGGCGGTGATGTCCACGCCAACGACCGTGTGGCCCCGGCGTGCCAGTTCGAGTGCGTGCCGGCCGTAACCGCAGGCCAGATCGAGAATTCGGACTCTGCCGGCCAGCTCGAGTGCGGCCTGGACGAAATCCACCTCACGCGCAGTCTGCTCGACCCACGACATGTCCTGGATGTCCAGCGACCAAATTTTTTTGTACCATTGAGGATCAACGTCGATTATCATTGAATCTCCCTGCTAAATGATTGGTTTTCCCCATCTGACTGTGCCCATTTGGACGCGATCACACTTCCGGCCGGCAGAGTGTAGGCAAAAAAAGCGGCTACTCCATTTTCTCGAATTGTTGCCGATATCATCTATTATACTTGTAGGCCGATTTCTCGCAACGGCGGAGATGGTCCTATCTTCATAAAGGACGCACTCAAAACCAAAGTGGACGAAGCCAGCGAGTTATGCTAGAATATGTCGAGTGATCCCACAAATAACCCTTAACTGTGCCTGTCACCAGCCCCTGGAAGGATTGTGTCGATGTCTACCCTAAATTTGTCGTTGTTCGAGCGCATTCGCTTCGGCGGCGATCCGGTCGCCAATCCCAAGAATGTGGTCGCGTTGGACCGCGCGCGGTTTACTCTTTTGACACCCCGCCTGGTGCGGATGGAATGGTCGGAAACGGGCCAATTTGAAGACCACGGCACGTATGCCTTTCCGACCCGCCGCGCCGAGGCAATCCCCTTTGTGGCGCGAAAAGACGGCACTGATACGCTGATCGACACCGGCGCGCTGCGCTTGCGCTACCGCCAGACCGACGGCCCCTTTAGCGCCGAGAATTTGTCGGCGGCCTTTGATCTCGACGGTCAGACGGTGATCTGGACGCCCGGCGCGGCCAACCCGTACAACCTGCGCGGCACGCGGCGCACCCTCGACGGCTGCACCGGCGACGCGGCGCTCGACGAGGGACTGTTGTCCCGCGCCGGGTGGACGCTGTTCGACGACAGCGCCAACGTGGTTTTCGACACGGTCGACGGCTGGGTGACCCCGCGTCCAGCGCACGCGCTGCAAGACTGGTACCTGTTCGCCTACGGGCACGATTACAAGGGCGCATTGGCCGAATACACGCGCTTTGGCGGCGCAGTCCCACTGATCCCGCGCTTTGTGCTCGGCGGCTGGTGGTCGCGCTATTGGGCCTACAGCGCGCAAGACCTGCAAGACCTGGTCGGCGAGTTTGAGGCGCACGACGTGCCGCTCGACGTGCTGGTGATCGACATGGACTGGCACACTCCGCACGCCTGGACCGGCTATACCTGGAACCGCAAGCTGTTCCCCGACCCGCCCGGCTTTTTGCGTTGGGTACACGACAAGGGGCTGCGTGCCACGCTCAACCTGCACCCGGCGCAAGGCATCCAGCATTTTGAAGAGGTCTATCCCCAATTCGCCGAGGCGATGGGTATCGATCCGCAGGGCAGCGAGGCGATCCCCTTTCGCATCGCCACCAAAGGCTTTGTCCAGTCTTATTTCGAGTTGATCCACCATGCCATGGAAGATCAGGGCGTCGATTTCTGGTGGATGGACTGGCAGCAGGGCGAAAGCTCGGAGGTCAAGGGCCTCGATCCGCTGACCTGGCTCAACCACATCCATTTCAACGACTCGCGACGGCGCGGCCGGCGCCCCATGCTTTACAGCCGCTGGGGCGGGTTGGGCAACCACCGCTACTATATCGGCTTTTCCGGTGACACCATCGTTGGCTGGCCGGCGCTGCAATTCCAGCCCTACATGACCGCCGCAGCGTCGAACGTCGCTTACGGCTGGTGGAGCCACGACATCGGCGGGCACATGGGCGGGGCAACCGAACCCGAACTGTATGCGCGTTGGGTGCAGTTTGGCGCGCTCAGCCCCTGCCTGCGCCTCCACTCGACCAAAGACCCGCGCTTCGAGCGGCGTCCGTGGGCCTATCCCGACGACGTGTATCGCGCCGCCCGCGCGGCCTTTCACCTGCGCTACCAGCTTGTGCCCTACCTGTACACCATGGCCCGCGTCGCCTCGGAGACGGGCGTCTCGCTGTGCCGCCCGATGTATTACGAGCATCCCGAGGTCGAGGACGCCTACACCGCGCGCTACCAGTATTACCTGGGCGATCAGGCCATCGCCGCGCCGGTCATCTTTCCGGCTGATCCGGCCACCGGCCTGGCCGCCAGCGACGTGTGGGTGCCGGCGGGGACGTGGATCGATTATCAAACTAAAGAGACATTCAGCGGGCCGCGCTGGGTGCGCCTGCTCGGCGGCATCGACCGAATGCCACTGCTGGTCAAGGCGGGCGGCATTTTGCCCCTGGCGATGGAATTTGCCG
>JAFGEY010000497.1 GCA_016931365.1 Anaerolineae bacterium | reverse complement strand
TACGGCCCGGTGATCAAGGCCAGGCTGGGATCAAACTCGAACTGCTCACCCGCCGCGTCGCGGTCGACGCCGGTATAGCGGCTGTCCAACCGACCTACCGTGCGCCCCTCAGCGCGCAGCAGTTCCTTGGTAAAGCGGAAAATCTCAATGCGCAGGTCGGTGCGCTCGACATACTCGACGCTCAAGCCGGTGTAACGGGCCAACTGCCGGGCGATCTCGACCCGCTCGTCCGCCGGCAAAGATGCGCCCTTGAACAAAGCATTTGCATACGGGCCGCGTGCAAATGCCTCAACCTCGTCGAGCATCTGGCGCAGATCGCGCTCGAGTTCGTCATCCAATCGGTGATGGTACCACGCCGTCGCCGCGTAGGTGGGCAAAAAGAGGATGTAGGGCAGATCGTTGCCCGGACTGAATCGCGCGGTTTGAAAATTGAGGATCGATGAGATGAGCATAATCCCGTTCAGGTATAACCCGTGCCGCTCCTGCAGATAGCCAGAAAGCCCCGCCGCGCGCGTGGTGCCGTAACTCTCGCCGATCAAGAACTTGGGCGAAGCCCAGCGTTTGAACCGCGTGACCATCAGGCGGATGAAATCGCCCACCGATTCGATGTCCTTTTCAAAGCCGTGAAAGTCCTTAGCCTTTTCCTCCTCAGCAGCCCGGCTGAACCCGGTGCTCACCGGGTCGATGAAAATCAGATCGGTCTCGTCGAGCAGCGAAAAGGCATTATCGACCAACTGGCAGGGCGGCGGCAGCGGTTTGCCATCCTTTTCCAATACGACGCGTTTGGGACCAAGCAATCCCAGATGCAGCCACACTGACGACGAGCCCGGTCCGCCGTTAAAAGAAAAGGTGAGCGGACGTCGGCTGACATCCTCAACGTCATCGCGGAAATAGGCAACAAAGAACATCGCAGCCTGAGGCTGATCGTCTTCCTTTTTGAGCACCACGATCCCCGCCTGCGCCGTAAAGGCGATTTCGCGATCGCCGACGGTGATCTTGTGCCTGGTCTTTGAAATCTGATCCTTGAGCGGCGGGCGGGCGGGCTGCGCCTTGTCAACCGGAGACAAACTTGGTTCGGCCATTGCTTACACTCCTTGATGGACAACAGTCGCCGGTACGTCGAGCACCTGACGGACTTTGCGCAAAAAAGCAAGCGCGGTGAATGGTTTTTGGATAAAATGAACGCCGGGTTCGAGCACTCCGTGACGGACAATCACTTCGTCAGTGTAACCTGACATATACAAAACCTGAATACCGGGGCGCACTTTCAAGAGCCGCGCGGCCAAATCGCGCCCGCTCATTTCGGGCATAATCACATCGGTGATCAGCAGATCGATGTGATTACGATACACCAAAGCACGGTCAAGCGCCTCTTGGGCGTTCCGTGCGACAATCACCTGATAGCGATAGCGTTGTAAAATACGCTGGGCCAGTTCGCACACAGCGTCGTCATCCTCAACCAGAAGCAAGGTCTCGGTGCCCTGAAGCCGATTAATGTTCGTCTGCTCGCTCGAGATCGACATCGGCACGCCATCAACGCGGGGCAAATAGATCTTGAACGCGCTCCCATGTCCCAATTCGCTGTACGCCCAGACGCTGCCGCCGCTCTGTTTGATAATGCCATACACAGTCGCCAGCCCCAGCCCTGTGCCTTTCCCCCGTTCTTTGGTGGTGAAAAAAGGCTCAAAAAGGTGGGACTGGGTTTCCTCATCCATCCCAATCCCGGTATCAGCTACGGAGAGCATCACGTATGACCCTGGTTCCAGATCGATATGCCGGGTCGTAAACGTATGATCCAGATCAACATTCGCCGTCTCGACGATCAATTTGCCGCCATCGGGCATCGCATCGCGCGCGTTCACGACCAGGTTTATGATCACCTGATCGATCTGCCCCGGATCGGCTTCCACTTGACCGAGCATCGGGTCGAGCTGGGCAATCAACTCGATGTTTTCGCCGATCAGCCGTTGCAGCATCCTTTCAATGTCGGCAACGAGGTCATTCAAATTGAGAATGCAGGGTTGAATGACCTGCTTGCGGCTAAAAGCCAATAACTGGCGGGTCAACGAAGCCGAACGACCGGCAGCCTTTTTGATCTCTTCCAGGTCGGCGCGGCGCGGATCCTCGGTGGGCAGGCCAAGCAACAGCAGTTCCGAGTAGCCATTGATCGCTGTGAGGTGGTTGTTGAAATCGTGCGCAATGCCCGCGGCGAGCTGCCCGATCGCAGCCAGCCGCTCCTGTTGTCGAACGTGACGCGCAATCTCGCGTTCCTGAGTCACATCTCGAATCACTATCACCCAGCCACCGGACACTACCTCTTGTTCGATGGCCCGCGCGATGACCTCAAACCGCTGACCGTCGCCTGCGACCTCGTGCCACAATCCTTGCGGCGGCGGTTCCAGCAGGCTGGCAAGCGAGCAATCGCCCAGACCAGGCAAAGGCATTTGGGTATACAACTGATAGGGACCACCTGCGCTTTCATCTTCCGGCACAGGAGCCAAGGTGACAAGATCGCGCTGTGCCAAAGGATTGGCAAGTACGATCCGGCCGTCAGCATCCAACAGCAGCACGCCTTCGGGCACCGTATCGACGATCTGCTGTACGCGCGTCACCTGTGCCTGCACCTGGGCCAGCAAACGTTCCAATTCGCGGTTTTGAACGCGCAGGTCGTGCGTCTGGCGAGTCACTTTAGCTTCTAGAGAGCGATTGAGCTGCTCCAGTTCCTGCTGATAGCGGTCGCGCTCTGCGAGCAGGCGCGCTTTTTCCAGCACTCGCTCGACGACAACCACGATCTCGTTCATATCGCGCACCGGCTTGGTCACATAATCCCAGGCGCCCATCCGCATTGCTTCGATCGCATCGTTCAACACGCCGGTGCCCGAAACGACGACCACCGGCAGATCGGGTTGCTCGGCACGCAATGCGGTGATGACCTCCAACCCATCCAACCTGGGCATGCGCAGGTCAATCAACACGGCATCGAAGCGGCTTACTCGTACTCTGGTCAAACCTTCCAAGCCATCCGCAGCCATCTCGACATCATAGCCACACTCGACCAGATAGTCGGCCAACGCGCGGCGGATCAGTGCCTCGTCATCAACGACCAGAATTCGCGCCTGGCTCACTACCCAACTCCTTCGACCTGGGCAATCAGGTCGACAAAAACGCGCATATCGAGCACCGGCTTGAAAACCACGTCGTGCTCCTGCAGGCCAATCTGTTTCAAGACCGGGGAGAGGGCAAACTGAGGCGAGCCGGTGCAGACAAAAAAGCGCGAGCGCGCATCAATACGGTGCAGGGTTATGATCGTCTCCACGCCGTCGATGCCGGGCATGCGAATATCGATGATGCAAAAATCAAACGGACGGTCTCGCTGCAAAGCAATCGCCGATTCGCCATCGGCAGCACTCACCGTCTCAAATCCCATATCGGCCAGAAAATCAACCAAAGAGATTCTGGTCAATCGCTCGTCGTCTACAACCAAAATCCGTTTATGGGCCACATGCACTCCTCAACACCAGTCGGCAGATGATCGCTGCCACTAGTATACCTCAAAACGTGTTTTCCTGTCCATATGTCTGTTCTCACACGAGCGGAAGCGCGATCACAAAACGAGCACCGCCTTCCCCCCCGGCCTCATAGCGGATGACGCCTTTGTGCCGCTCGACGATGATCGACCAACAGAGCCACAATCCCAATCCCGTGCCTTCCCCAACCTCTTTGGTGGTGAAAAAAGGCTCAAAAAGACGCGATTGCGCCGCCTGTGGCATCCCCGGACCGTTATCCTCGACCTCTAGAATCAGATCATTATCGCGACGTAGCGTCCGCAAGATCAATCGGGGATACCAGCCCTCCCGTGACGCGCACAAATCGTCATGCGCGCCGCTCATCGCCTGGGCCGCGTTGCGCAACAGGTTAAGCACCACCTGTTGTATCTGCGATCCGTCGCACAGTGCCTGGGGCAACCCTGGCGCAAGCTCGCGCACAATGTCAATGTTGCGGAAATCGTATTGCTTGCTCAAGTTATAATCAGTGGCTGCTAACTCTAGTGTCTGTTCGATCAGTTCATTCAAATCGTGCGGCGCAGTTTCGGCAGGACGATAGCGTGAAAAACTCAGCAGGTCAGAGACGATCTTGGCCGCGCGTTCCCCGGTGGAACGGATACCCTGCAAATACTCGTGCAAGCCGCGTTCGTCGAGGTAATGGGACAGGGCCTCCGCATCGACGCCGCAGCGGGCCAACCGCTCCCGGGTACGCTCACGCGTCGTGTCGAACGCCAGTTGCAGCATCTGCGCGCTCTGGATGATCGCGCCCAGCGGGTTGTTGATTTCGTGGGCCACGCCTGCTGCCAACCCGCCGACGCTGGCCATCTTGGCCGACTGGAGCATCATTTCTTCCAGTTGCACTCGCTGGCTCACGTCATCGACACGCAATACAGCACCTTCCACCACATCGGACGTGAGCGGAAACACACTGACATCACAATACACCTCGCCCGCCAGAGTAAGCAAATGATCGCGGTGCCGATGTACGATCTGCCCCTCGCGCAATACCTGTTCAAACAGTTCACGATAGTGGGCCAACTTGGAACAGCGATCCCATAACGACTCTGAGCCGATCTGTTGCGCCGTGCAGCCGGTCATCGTATCGGCCGCCGGATTCCAGAGCAAAACCTGCCCCACGGCATCCAGGACAACCAGGGCAGAAGGCATCGAATCGGTGATGCTTTGCAGCAATCGCTGAGTGCGCGACAGGGTCATATTGAGCAGATGCGATTGCGTTAGTTGATCGTCAAGCTGCTGAAAGAGGCGCGCATTTTCGATGGCTACAGCCAGGTGATCGGCCATCGTTTGCAGCGCAGCTATATCCTCACTGGAAAAAGCGGCCTCCTGATCGCTTTGTACGGTCAGCGCGCCGATGCACTGGCCTCGACTCACCAGGGGCAAGGCCATCTCGGAACGGGTCAGTGGCAACAAGGGATTATCAAACCGCGCCGACGCGTGCCCGATATCGAGGGCGATCCGTGCCTGTGCATCGGCCACGCACTGCCCAATCATCGACTCACCGCCCACGGCCAGCTTGTGACCTTGTGCAAGCATCTGCCGCCCGGCATCGCCGGTTCCCGCCCGCAGGATGGCAAACCCACTTGCCTCATCCACCAGGAACAAGCCCACGTAATAAAAATCAAACCGCTCCTGAATCAAGCTCACAGCACGGCCGATCAGTTCTTCCGGCTCGAGCACTGTGCTCGTCGACTGGGAGATCTGCGCGGCGGTCTGCAACTGGACGTTACGGCGTTCCAGGTCGGCCAAAAGCCGTTCGCGCTCGGATTCGGCCTGCTTGCGCGCGGTAATCTCGGTTACAAAGTTGAGCGTTGCCGGAGCGCCTTCCCAATCGATCAACACGGCGCGGAGTTCTGCCCAACGTACCTGCCCCATCCCATCCACCACCCGAAAAGTGTACATCTCGGGTACCTGCTCACCCCGCACACGGCGCTGGTAACGATCCATTACCAGCGCACGATCCTCAAGATGAACCAAGCCGATAAATGACGTCTCGGCCAATCTGTCAGCGTCGATGCCGAGCATCTGGGGCACATTGGGATTAAAAAAGCGGATCAAGCCATTCTGGATCACCAGGATGCTCTCATTGGCATTCTCAACCACGCGGCGATACTTGTCTTCACTACGCTCCAACTCGAGCGCGAGAGCGCGCGCCCGATCGAGCGCGCGTTGCAGTTGTCCAATCGACAGCCATTGCAACAGAGCCACGCCCAAGAATGCGCCGCAGGCCACAAGCACAAACGCAGCTTGCTCCTCCCCGTCATAGTCGATATGCATCCAACCAAGAACCAGGTAGGCGATCAGGCTACAAGCCAACATCCACCACTGCGACTTGACGCCGCGCAAAATGGCAGTGAGCATGAGTGTCACGACGTAAAACAAGACTGCTGAAGTGAAAAAACCGGATTGGTAGGTAAGCGCCACAGCAATCAAGAAGAACAACGTCGGCGGAAGCGCGCTGGCCCATTTCCATCCGCCTCGATGGGCTGCCCACAGCCCCCCTCCGATCACCGCATCAATGCCGAGCATCAACAGCACGTCACTGAATAAGAAAAGATCGAACAACCAGCTCCAGGCAATCAACAAGGTAAAGCAAAGCAACGTAATCAGTATCACCGTCAGCACAATCTGGGTCATGTACTCATGACGCGCCTTATCCCCGTCAACGGGGCCCGATGCCGTCAACTTGGTCCACCTGCTATCAAGGCGCTTCATAGTCGCTCTCCCAAGTGTCGCCGCGCAAACTGACGACGTATGACCGCATCCAGGTCTTCAACCCGCACAGGTTTGCTGACATAGTCATCCATCCCGGCCTGCATAAACCACTCCCGATCTCCCTTCATCGCGTGTGCGGTCATCGCAATGACGGGAATGTCTGCCCAACGCGCGTCGGCCCGGATCGCCTGGGTCGCCGTTGTACCGTCCATCCCTGGCATCTGAATGTCCATAAAGATCAGATCAAACACACCTTCGACGAGCAAGTCCAATGCCGTCTGCCCGTTATCCACCGCCGCCACGCAATGCCCCAATTGTTCGAGCATCATCTTGATCAGGTGTCGATTGACTGGATTATCCTCGGCGAGCAAAATGTGGAGTGTCGGCATTTTGCGATCCTGAATATTCCCTGATGACGAAGGCTCGACATCGGCACGCCCCTGAACGCCGCCTGACGCCGTTTCTGGACGCAGCACCTCCAGAAGCGTCGACAAGAGCTGCTTGCGTCTGACCGGCTTGGACAGATGGGCCGCCCAGGGTCGCTCACCGCTATCGGACACTGGCGGTAGCGCATCATCCGAGGCCACCATCACCACCGGCAATTGACTCAAGATCGGATGCCGCCGGAGCGAGGCCAACACATCCAGGCCGCTGACGCCAGGCATTTGCATGTCGAGCAGCACCAGATCAAAGGACGCACTCCCTGCCACGGCCTGACGCAGTTTTTGCAGTCCTTCAATACCGCTTGCAGCGATCTCGCATCGACAGCCCCAAAAATTCAGCGTTTCACACAAAATTTGCCGATTCGCCTCATTGTCATCAACCACCAGAAGGTGCAAATTTGCCAGCACATCGACTTCAGGCTGCGCGGCGGGGACCTGGATCAGAGCATGCTGGAGAACAACATCGAAAGAAAAGGTGCTGCCCCGGCCCACTTGGCTTTCGATCCGAAGATCCCCCCCCATCATCTCAACCAACCGTTTCGAAATGGTCAGACCCAAACCGCTACCACCATACTGCCGGGCCACCGAGCCGTCGGACTGGACGAAGCTGGCAAAGACTGAGGCCAACCGCTCTGGAGGGATGCCGATACCCGTGTCCGCGACCGAGCAGCCGAGCCTGACTGAAGCATCCTGGGCATGAACCAGATCGACACGAACCACCACCTGGCCGCGTTCCGTGAATTTGACGGCGTTGGAAACCAGGTTGACCAACACCTGGCGCAGACGTAGCGGGTCGCCGCGCAGACACGCGGGGATGTCAGGAGACACCGTGTACACGAATTCGAGCCCTTTAGCAAACGCGCGCGGGGCGACCAGATCGACCATCTGTTCGACCACCTGCCCCGGATCAAAATCAACCTCGTCGAGGTCCAGCTGTCCAGCCTCAATCTTGGAAAAGTCGAGAATGTTATTGATCAATTCCAGCAACAGCTCCCCGCTGGCAAGAACATTGTCCACCCCTCGACGCTGCTCCGGGGCCAATGCGCCTAATTTTTCGCTGAGCAGCAACTCGGAAAAGCCAATGATCGCGTTGAGCGGGGTACGCAATTCGTGGCTCACCGTCGCCAAAAACTCGCTCTTGAGCCGATCCAGCTCTTTGAGCCGCTCATTTGCCTCGCTTAACGCCGATGCGCGCGCCTGTGATTCGACGCGCGCCGCATCAGCCTGCTCAAACAGCCATGCATTCTCCAGAGCCTGCGTGCCCGCCGTGGCAACCCCTTGCACCAGTTCGATCATCGACGGTTCAAACACACCTGCCTCATTGGAAAGCAATCCAAACAGGCCCACTATCGTGCCGCGCAACAACGCCGGCGTTAACAAAAGCGCCATATCGGCTTGCTGGTGCAGCCAGTCGCGCACGTCGGCGCACCGCGCACCGACCTGCTCCGCGCCGATCAGAAGCGACGTCTGTTGGACCAGCATCTGCCGGATCACGGTACTGTTTGCCGCCGAAATCACTTGCCCCAGCACCGACGGCCACTCTGATGCACGATGTTCAGCCTGGACGATTAGGTTTTTACGGTCTGTATCGAATTGGGCAAAAACCACCTTGGGCAGATCAAATGCTTGAGCGAGTTCCTTACACAGTACCTCCATAACAGCCTGAGGTTTCAGCGCCGACGACGACGCGGCAATCACCCTATTCAGCAACAGTGCCTCGCGCAGATGGCGCGCCATCTGGGCTTCGGCCTTTCGCCGTTGAACGATCAACCGCGCGCGCTCCAGCACCCGCTCGATGACCACGATCAACTCATCGATATCATGTAACGGCTTGGTCAGATAATCCCATGCCCCCTGCCGCAATGCCTCGATGGCATGTTTGAGTACGCCGGTTCCGGAAACGACAACTATGGGCAGGTCCGGCTGCTCTTCCTTGAGTGCGGACACGACTTCCAGACCATCTATGCGAGGCATACGCAAATCGACAAGCACCACATCAAACGACTCGGCGCGCGCCTTGTCCAGACCCGCCTCGCCGTCGGGGGCTGTAACCGTCGCATATCCGAACTCGTTCAAATATGTTGCCACCGTATGGCAGATCACCTCTTCATCGTCGATGATCAAGACACGTATCGGTTTGTCGTCAGACATTCCCTACTCCCAATTCAGCAGAGCAAACCAAAAACAACAACGCCCTGAGCCAATGGAATAACTTCCCCGCTCAGGGCGCAATGCTCAGACGCCAGACGAATACGAGTATTATGCATTGCTCCACCGTCCCCAAGCACTATTGAAATCAGTTGCCTTCTGGCAGATGGATAGATCATCATTTTTCCACTTGGTCAATGTGATCAGTTTACCACGAACTGGCATTTCTGCCAACTGTTTTTGACAGAAGCGGAGGGATCGACTATAATCGCTCCGTTTGCGTATCAGCCGCTCATTTGCACAGCGACTGCGTGCTCGCGTACGCAGTCGTTGTGTGTAGGGCGAAATTTTGCAGAGGAAACGCCGTTTATGAATCAGAAAACATCTCTTGTTTTGCTTGCTATCGTTCTTCTAGCAGCAGCCGCAATCTGGATCGACCTGCCCAACAATCCTGGTATTCACTTTCGGGTGGGAGAAACCACAGTTAGCCGCGATATCCGCGTGGTACAGGGGCTAGATCTGCAAGGAGGCATCCAGGTGCTCTTGGAGGCCGACCTGCCTGACGGGGCCAGAGCCGATGCGGAGACGATGGAAACGGCGCGCAAGATCATCGAAAACCGCGTCAACGGGTTGGGCATCTCGGAGCCGTTGGTCCAGCTTCAGGGCACGCAGCGGATCATCGTCGAACTGCCGGGCGTCGAAAACGAAGCCCAGGCTCTGGAACTGATCCGGGAAACGGGCTTGCTCGAATTTATCGACGCAGGCTATGAACCTGTGTTGGCTGGTACGCAGGTACAGACCGATTATATCCCCGGCCTGCCCCTGGCCGAAGCTCCGGCGACAGACCGATACGACGAACTGGGCAACCGTATCTATCATACCGTAATGACCGGCGAAGCGCTCAAAAGTGCTGCTGCCACGGTCAATCCCGATTCACCGACCGGGAGCAACAAATATGCAGTCGCCTTTGAACTGCAATCGAATTGGGCCACCTTTTTTTCCGAGTACACTGGATCGCGCGGCGGCGAGTTTCTGGCAATCGTGCTCGACAAGACGGTCATCTCTTGCCCGCAAATCCAGGAGCGCATCCCTGACGGAAAAGGCGTGATCAGCGGGAATTTCGAGGGCGAAGAAGCGCGCGCACTAGCGGTCCAGTTGCGTTACGGCGCGTTGCCGGTGCCGCTGCGCATCGAAAGCAACCAAAAGATCGGCCCCTCATTGGGCCAGGAGTCGATCCAGCAAAGCGTCAAGGCCGGCATCGTCGGCTTGAGCGCGGTGCTGATTTTTATGCTCGTCTATTACCGGTTGCCGGGCCTGCTGGCCGACCTGTCGCTGATCATCTATGGCGCGCTCAACTTTGCCGTGTTCAAGATGGGCAGCACCTTTATGATCGTCCTTGCTGTCGTGCTGTTGATCATTTATTTGATCGAGCGCAAAGACACCTGGCAGTTGTGGATGTTTATCGGACTGCTGATGGTAGCCCTGGTACTCAATTTCAAGGCCGTCACCCTGACTTTGCCCGGCATTGCCGGCTTTTTGCTGTCCACCGGGATGGCCGTCGATGCCAACATCCTCATCTTTGAGCGGATCAAGGAAGAACTGCGCGGCGGGCGCAGCCTGAGCGCCGCGTTGAATGCCGGGTTTGACCGCGCCTGGATGTCGATCTGGGACTCACAGGCATCTACACTGATCATCTGCACGATCCTATACATTTTCGGCAGCAACTTTGGGGCGAGCATCGTCAAAGGGTTTGCGATTACTCTGGCCATCGGCACGGTGATCAACCTGTTCACGGCAATCACGATCACGCGCACCTTTATGAGTGCGGTTTTTGAAGCGGCGAAAAAGGGTATCGAAAAGCGGCGCTGGTTGTTGGGGATTTAAGGAGTCATCATGTACGATATTGTCGGTAAACGCAAGTGGTTCTTTATTCTTTCCGGCACGCTGATCTTGATGGGGTTCGGTGCGATGATCTATTCGCTGATCCAGTTCGGCACGCTGCTGCGTGTTGGCGTCGACTTTACCGGCGGCAGCCGCTTTGTGGTCCAGTTCACCGCCCCGGTCAATGAAGACGCGTTGCGCGAGGTGTTCACCCAACAAGGCTTCGATCCGACCATCCAGCAGTTGGGCGAAAGCAACGCCAACACTTGGCAAATCCGCACCACGTTCGTCGATGCCGACCAAGTCAAAATCCTGCTCGATGAGATGGATGCCCAGGTGGCGATCATCGACCGCGAACGCACGCGCTACGACATGGTCGATCCGGCGATTGGCGGTGAAGTAACGCAGGCCGCCGCCGCGGCAGTGATCGTCGCCTCGGTCATTGTGCTGGGTTTTATCTGGTTCTCTTTCCGGCGCGTAGCTCATGCATTCCGTTACGGCGCGTGCGCCATCGCTGGAATGATACACAACCTGCTCATCGCTACTGGATTCTTTGCCGTGATGGGTCTGCTGCGCGGATGGGAGGTGGATGCGCTCTTTTTGACAGCCATCCTGACCGTGGTCGGTTTTTCGGTCCAGGATACGATCGTCGTTTTCGACCGCATCCGCGAAAACGCCAAAAAGCGGCGCGAAGGCTTTGAACCGATGGTCAACCGCAGCATTCTGGAGGTCATCCAGCGGTCGATCACCACCCAGCTCAATGCGATGTTTGTGATGACTGCCATCCTGCTCTTTGGCGGTGCGTCACTGGAGAAATTCATCGCCACCTGGCTGGTGGGAATGATCAGCGGCACTTATTCGTCGATCTGCATTGCCGTGCCGCTGCTGGTGGTGTGGGAAAACGGCGCACGGCGGAATGTTCAAAACATCCGCGCTGCGGCATAAAGACAAACACGACAAACGACAAAGCGCCTGACCGGCTTACGTTGGTCAGGCGCTTTTGCTATGATGAGGAAACATCATTCCTGAGCCTGGGTCAATTGCCCCTTTTTCCAGGCCTTGGCGCATTTCTTGCACAAATCGCCATGCTCGGTGCCAAACGCCCAGCCCCAACTCGATGCCAGTTCCTTGAACTTGGCTTCCGTAAACGCCGTAGCCCGCGTGCTGTGTTCGCTCTGGCAGCGATCACAGCGCAGGTAATAAACGCCATCCTCGTTTTTGATCATCTCTTGCCCTCCGTATGATGCGGAAAATATTCTGCTGGGATTGTAACAAGAATTCATTAGACAAACATAAGAATGTCTCACGAATTTTCAGAAATATGCGATTTGTCGCTTGACCTTTGTTTTTATTTTTGTTACAATAATTGAGTTTGCATCTCTCATACTGGCCATTTCTTGATAGCTCTTGGGGGAAACATTTTGCGCAAGATAGCCATTGTCGGGTTAAAAGGCGGAATTGGCAAAACAACCACCACGATCAACCTCGGGGCAGCGCTGACGCTTCAAAAACAGCGTGTTCTGATCATCGATACAGACACACAAGCCAACGTGTCTATTGCCCTGGGATTGCATGACTACAAAAAGTCGCTGGCCGAAGTGATCACTCGCAAAGCGCGCGCGCAAGAATGTATCATTCCGGCTCGAAAAAACCTCGACGTGCTACCAAGCAGTATGGCTCTGTTCAAAGCCCAACAACGTATGGTGCTGGAAATGGGCCGTGAGGAAATTTTTGCCGAGCAGTTGTCTGAACTCGACGGTTACGACTTTCAACTACTCGATTGTGCGCCTTCGGTATCACTGCTCACAGTCAACGTGGTCAGTTATGCCGAAGAAGTGTTTATCCCCGTTTCGATGGAAATGCTCGCCCTGGCAGGCACGCGTCAGTTTTTCACCTATCTCCGCACGATCAGTCGTATGTTGGGCAAAGGGGCCGTGATCCGCTTGATCATTCCCACATTTTACGATCCTCGCCGCCGCGTGAGCGATTTGGTGCTGCAATCGATCACCAAAGACTTTGGCGACCGCGTCACACGTCCGATTCGCATCGACACATTGCTCTCAGAAGCGCCCGGCGCCGGCAAAACGATCTTTGAGTTTGCCCCAAAAAGCCGCGGGGCCGAAGATTATGCCAAATTAGCCGATCTCGTGCTCAATATGCCGCCGATCTCGGCGGATGAAACTTGATTCAGAACGATAGCCACATAGCGCATTTCAATCAGCAAAACAAGATGGAACAAGCAGAAATGGAGTAGAATCTATGGCAAGGGTCATCTCGGTCGCCAATCAAAAAGGGGGTGTCGGCAAGACGACAACGGTGATCAATCTGGGCGTCGCCCTGGCACGGATGAAGAAAAAAGTGCTGCTGGTCGATATGGATCCGCAGGGCGCTCTGTCGGCCGGTATAGGCATCGATGGGTATGGACTGCAGGAAACGATCTATAATGCACTGATGGATCCCGACTTTGCGGTCAACCGTGTCATCTACCCCGTGCAAGCCTACCTGGACATGATCCCGGCCAACATCGAACTGGCTTCAGCCGAAATGGAACTCATTGCCGAGATCCGGCGCGAGTTTATCCTCAAGCGGGTCTTTGAAACGCTGGTGCCCTGGTACGATCTGATTTTGATCGATTGTCCGCCCAGCCTCGGCCTGCTGACCGTCAACGCGCTCTGCGCCAGCAGTGAGGTGGTCATTCCGATGCAGTGCGAGTACTTTGCGATGCGCGGCATCCGGCTGCTCCTGGATATGATCGAGCGTGTGCACGAGCGCCTCAATCAGAGCCTGGAACTGACCGGCATCCTGGCAACGATGTATTCAACCGGCACGGTCCACGCCCGCGAAGTATTGTCAGAGATCAAAACAGTTTTTGCAGACAGGGTATTCGAAGAAGTGGTTTATAAGAGCATCCGCTTTGCCGAAGCCTCGGTGGCGCGCAAATCAATTATGGATTACGATCAGGTACACAAGGGCGCTGTAGCCTATGAAAAGGTGGCTCAAGCGATACTGGAGCGCGTACCCCCGACTGATTTAGAAACATCCGGCTAGACAGACCACCTCAAACAGCCAAGGCGCGCTGCCGAACTTGGGTTTGGCAGCGCGCCTCTGTTTTCTTTTCTACAGCACTCGGTGAAAAACGAACTATTCAAAGCCGACCTAAGCCTTCCATGGCTCAACGTCTGCCAGAGCATCAAGAGTCATCGCCGCCGAAGGATAGCGCTGCAAAGGATCGCGGCTCAACAACGTGAGAACAATACGCTCCAAAGGCAATGGCACGCTGGGAGCGATCTGGTGCAACGGGATAGGATCGGTATGTGAACGAACCTGCAAAACAGCCTCGACACTGTTTCCATCGAAGGGCAGTTGGCCGGTCAGCATCAAATACAAAATCACGCCCAGTGAAAACAGATCAGAGCGCTCGGTAGCATTCTCGCCGGCAAGCTGCTCCGGCGAAACGTACTTGACATCATCGAACGACCATTCTTGGGAAAGCATCAAACCGAAATTGATGATCTTGGCTCCCCGATCGGACAGAATTATCGATGCAGGACGCAGCGTTTGGTGCAAGACATGGCGTCGATGCGCATAATCCAGCCCGCTCAAGACATCCTGCGCAATGTGCAAAATGTCGGACGGAGAAAAAGGCCATGCGCCAGAGTCTTTGCCCAACCAGTGTTCAAGCGTCTGCCCATCGACAAATTCACGAATCAGATAAAGCTGGTTCTGGTATTCGACGCAATCGTAAACTGCGGCAATGTTAAGATGGTTCAGGCGCGCAACAGCCTTAGCCTCGCCAAGCAAACGCTGGTTGACGTCATCACCCAAAGATTTGGAGAGCACTTTGACCGTCACCGGGCGTTCAAACCAGGTGTCAAAAGCCTTAAAGATGGCGTGTTTGGTGCCCATATTAATGCTGCTTTCGATGCGGTAACGATCGTGCAGGACGTGACCTTCTAATTGCAAATACTGTTTCGCTTCCAGAGCAGCAACCGCCTTGGCAACCGAATCGTACTGCTCAAATGCCTCGCTAAATCCGACCCTCGACAGCACTTCTTGCACGTTTTGTGGCGCAGCAGCCAGGAGCAATGGGATTCCCTGTCCCATCTGCTGAGCATTGAGCAAGGTCTTGAGCCCGGCAATGCTCAAATGACTGATCTTGGACAGATCGACGACCAATCCGCCACCATGTTGATCAGAGATCAACTCGGTCAAGCGCAGATCCACCTGTTCGGATGCACGTGCATCGAACCGCCCCTCAATCGACAGAACCATGGAATCGCCGACTTGATGGCATTCCAGCCGAATCTTCTGGCTTCGTCCAATGTCAAACTGGAGCGATTCGGTGGCCAGATACACCTCGCAATTGGGATGCGTAGGATCGCTCTTGATGTATTTGAGCGTCGTTTCGAGAATATCGCCAATCTGCTGGTCAGTATAGGTATGATCAAAGTGAAAGAGTGCGATCCGCTTGACGTTGGCGCGCGTCGCCATATCGATGCCAATAACCGACGAACTGTGCCCCCAGTCAATCAACTGGAAGGAATCACTGAGCGTGTATTGGGCATCGAAAATGAGCAAATCCGCACCAGACATAAACTCGACGTAACGCTTGGTGTGTGCTTCGCCCAGATCTTTGTATTCCGAGTCAGTGGCATAGACAACAATCGCACCATCCCCTTCCAATCGGTAGCCGTACGAGCGTCCAGGGTGCGTCTGCAGGATATTGTTGACGCGAACACCACCTACAGTAACAGGCACACCTTCTTCCAGTTGAACAAACTGGACATCGGCAGGTATCTGATCCAATCGACGAGGAAAGAACTCGGGCTCTTGCTGCTTGCGCAGACGCTCCTGAAGGTCAGGGAAAGGGCTATAAATGAGAACTCGATTGCCGCGCACGTAGGCCGGGGTGAAAAAAGGGAATCCCTGAATGTGATCCCAGTGGGTGTGGCTGATAAAAATATGCACGGTTCCCTGCCCGCGGCCGAACTCGCCCTTCATCAACTCAATACCGCAAGTGCGAATGCCGGAACCGGCGTCTAGAATAATCAGGTCGCTGCCCGCTTCGATCGAGACACATGGTGTGTTGCTGCCGACGGTACCCTTGATCAATAAGGGCAAGTCGTCAACATATTTCTGGACTCCAAGCCGATTGCTCAGATCAACATTCTGTGCCCCCATTAAGGCCGTGATCAATTTGTGCTTGACTTCATTCGAATTCAGGGTTGCCGGAATCGATCCCCTTACACCCCAAAATTTGATTCTCATATGGTACGATCCTATCTCTCCCCCATTGTGAAACGGTTATCAGAATCACACGTTGGAGCCAGGCCCCCTCGACGCTCGCGATCGTGCTCTGCCAAAAAACGATGGATTCAAGCCGTTTCCGGTTGGCGTCAAACCAACGCCAGGCACGGCAACAAAAAGCACGTTCCGGACAAGGCGATATACCAGCGATCAGTCATCTTTCGACACTAGATTAGACATCCTGCTTCTTTCTTTTACATTACGTCCTGGTCACTCGCATATATGCTAACACACAATAGTGTGATTGTCAATTTCATCCACTTGCGTCACCGGAAAAACAGGCTATACTGGTGATAAATGGGTTTCTTTGAGCAGATAGATAAAGGAGTTGGATCGATGGACATTCAGTTACTCAAACACCTGCACTGGCTGGGGCATGATAGCTTTCATCTTGACGGCCCCCCGATCATCTATTTCGATCCCTGGAAGCTGCCAGACGGTCTGCCCAAGGCTGACATTGTCCTCATCAGTCATGAGCACGGCGATCATTGCTCGCCCGATGACATACGCAAAATCAGCGGGCCGGGCACGAGCATCGTCGCCAATGAAACGGCAGCAGCCAAACTCAAGGGCAACGTGCATATTATGGTTCCCGACGATGTACTGGAACTCAGCGGGATCAAGATCGAGGCCGTGCCGGCGTACAACATCAACAAGTTCCGCGCACCCGGCGTGCCATTTCACCCCAAAGAAGCGCGACACAATGGCTATATCGTTACCGTCGATGACGAGCGCGTTTATTTCGCCGGCGATACCGATCACATCCCCGAAATGGCCCAAATCGACTGCGACGTGGCACTGCTACCGGTCAGTGGAACGTATGTGATGACTGCCGAAGAAGCCGCTCAGGCCGCCCAGACCATTTCGCCCCAGGTCGCCATACCGATGCACTATGGTGCCGGCGTTGTCGGTACGCTGTCCGATGCAGAGCGATTCAAATCATTGTACCGGGGGCAAGTTATTATTCCGAGCAAGTAACACAAAAGCGCAGAGACTGCAAATCTCTGCGCTTTTTTCTGCATTCCAGGCCGTCCACCGTCAAGCCGATGCCATCGCCGTTTCACTTTGCTGCTCGGCAACAGCCTGTTGTCGGCCTGCAGGCCGGAGCATCTCCCCCAAAACACGTTCCAGAGCCATCGTATGGCTGCACACGCCATGCGAAGAAAAATAATTACACGTACATGTCCATTCACCTTGGGTATATCGGATTGTGTGATCGTTGTTCTCGCCGTGGATAACGGCCGCAAATTCGGTAAACTCGATGCGGTCGCGTTCTTCTGCATACTGCTTGGCCTTGAGAATCTTGCCGATCATTCCCGAATCCATACACTATGCTCCTTTGAATAATTTTTGGTCGTACTCGATTTGAGTACGAATTGCCCGGATGGTAAAAAAACAGACACCACAGATGCGCTAACACTGTGGTGTCTGTACATTTGCGATCCAATTGGCCGAACTCAACACCATCTTGCCTCCCAACTGATCGAGTTACTTCTAGTATACCGCATGTGTGATCGGTTTGTCAACCAACTTTTGGCCGTCGATTTTTATACGCGCTGTCCAGCACGCGAAATGGCCGATTTGATTTTGATGCGCTCTGGCGGCTCCATAACTTCAAGAACCTTGTGTAGACACTCTCGATAATTGTCGCCCGGTACGAGGTGGCCAAGCACCGTCGGACGCCGCGCGCCGGTACAAGCGGCAAGCGTGCCCGGCCATCCGTACAGAGCAAGATACCCTAGCACGGCAAAAGCAATCGCCTCCTTGCCATCGCTGGAAAGACCAAAATCATCTGAAAAGGCGACCGAAACCTGCGGCCTCAACGCCTGTTTGAGCATCTTGACCAACGTTGGGTTGCGACCTCCTCCGCCGCCGAGAACGACTCGATCCACGCCGCCGGGTACAAAATCAGCATACGCTTGTGCGATCGACTGCGCGGTCAGCGCGGTCAGCGTGGCCAGAATGTCAAAACGAGACAGCCCCAATGCCAGCGCCCGGTCGATGAATGCATCGGCCAGAGGTGCACCAAACACCTCTCGCCCGGTGGTCTTGGGAGGGCGCTGTTCGAAATAGGGATGTGCGAGCAGATCGACCAAAAGTGCCGGCTGTACCTTCCCCTGGGCAGCCCAGCGTCCATCCTGATCGCAACGCAGCTCACCGTTTGACAGACGCACTGCTGCGTGATCGATCAGTGCGTTACCCGGCCCGGTGTCGAAGGCAAAAGTCTGCTCACCGAGGATCGTCGCGTTGGCAATCCCACCGATGTTTTGTACAGCAACGGTCTGTCCGGGCACGCCAAAGATCAGCACATCGACAAAACTGACCAGCGGCGCGCCCTGCCCGCCGGCAGCGATGTCGCGCGCGCGAAAATCGGCCACGGTCGTGAGCCCCGTCCGCTCGGCGATGACCGCCGAGGTGCCAATCTGTAGCGTGGATCGCACATGGCCCGGCGCAACTTGGTGATAAACGGTCTGCCCGTGCGAGGCAATCAGGTCAACCTCGTGCGGCGACAACCTTGCCTGGGCAATTGCCACCAGCGCAGCTTCAGCAAAAGCCTCGCCGATCAGCACATTGGCCTCACACACAGCCCGCACACTACCCCGGTGCGGCGGGAACAGATCGAGAATGCGCTGGCGTACCTGCGCCGGGTGGGGATACTCGACAAAGACCAGCGGTTCCAACCACAAAGTCGGCCCGTCTTGTTCCAAGCGCACTACAGCGGCGTCAATGGCGTCGACAGAAGTGCCGGACATCAACCCAACGACGATCATCAGTCGCTCCTTGACCAAGTCTCCAAAAACGGTTACAATTCGGGCTGTTGTATCACAAAGGGCGTGATCCGGCAAATGTCCGAGCGCGCCTATAAATAATAAGGAGGTTTGACATGCAATATCGAACATTGGGGCGGACTGGCGTGCAGGTGTCAAGTCTGTGCTTTGGCACAATGTCTTTTGGCCGCGAAGCCGACGAAGAGACGGCAGCGGCGATGTTTCACCGTTGCCGCGAAAAAGGCATCAATTTTTTTGACACAGCCAACGTCTACTCGGCAGGTCGCTCGGAGGAAATCCTGGGCAAGTTGATCGCCAACTGCCGCGACGAGATCGTGCTCACCTCCAAGTTTTGCTCGCCAATGGGCGCCGACCTCAACGCGCGAGGCGCATCGCGCCGCCATATCATGATCGCGATCGAGGAGAGCCTGAGACGGTTGGGGACTGATCACCTGGACCTTTATTTTGTACATACCTTTGACCATCTGACGCCAATCGAAGAAACATTGCGCGCCTTCGACGACCTGGTTCGCCAGGGTAAGATTCTATACCCCGCAGTCAGCAACTGGGCGGCGTGGCAGATCGCCAAAGCATTGGGCATCTCGACCAGAGAAAGGCTGGCTCGTTTCGAGTGCATCCAGCCAATGTACAACCTGGCCAAACGTCAGGCTGAGGTCGAGATTTTGCCACTGGCCCAGGCCGAGCAGATCGGCGTGATCTCGTACAGCCCACTGGGCGGTGGTCTGCTGACCGGCAAGTATGACACCAAGAACAAGCCTCAGAGCGGCCGACTGGTCGAAAACGAGATGTATAACCGGCGTTACGGCCTGTCGGTTTATTACGAGATTGCCGAAGCCTTTACCGCTCACGCGCAAGAGCGAGGCGTGCATCCGGTCTCGCTAGCCGTAGCCTGGGTGATGTCGCACCCGGCGCTCACGGCCCCGATCATAGGCGCGCGAAACATTAAACAGTTGGAACCATCGCTCGCCGCCGCCGATGTGCCGATGACGCCCGAATGGCGCACCGAGATCTCGGCCCTGTCCATTGAGCCGCCTCCGGCCACCGACCGCCTCGAAGAGCAAAGCGGCCTGGTCTACGCCGGAGCGAAAGCAAAATAAGAATTTGCGCCGATCAGTTTCTTGGTGTAGAATTTGGTTTCGTCAGAAAAAGCAGTACTAGTCCGCTGCCCTTTCACAGCGACGATATGAGAATTGCCGCACTGTGACACCCGCGTCGCTGCGAACAGGGTAGGAGGTATTATGGTTATCAAAAGCCTGGAAGAATTCAGGCAACTGTTGCTCAAGGATCGCACCCGGCTGATGGCCCAACTCGGGCACGAAACGTCCTGGAACAGCGACAGCCTCGGTTATGGCAACCACATGGCCGACGATGGCACAGAGGTATTCGAACAAGTCGTCGATCAGTCTATGCGCGCGCGACTGGAGGATACGCTGCAAAGCGTGGAAGAAGCGCTCAAGAAATTCGATCTGGGTACCTTTGGCACCTGTGAAGGCTGCGGCGAGCCGATCGACTGGGCGCGGCTGGAAGCCCAACCGCACGCCACACTGTGCATCAAGTGCAAGCAAAAACGGGATTTTCGGCACTGAATTTGGACAGGGCCTGACCCACAAGATTCTTGCTTGACGATGACACCAGCGCCTGTGCAAGGATTTTTTGTAGAAGGCACAGTCTTGTTCAGTTCCGATTTATTCAGGTTAGGAGAATTGTGTTCAAAAAAGGCTGGTGGGTGCTGCCGCTGGTAACCGTGCTGCTGCTGGTTGTGGATCAGGCCAGCAAGTTCATTGTCGTCTCATCGCTTGACCTGTATGAAGCATGGGCACCGATCCCGGCGCTGGCGCATATCTTTGAAATCCACCCCATCACCAACACAGGAGCGGCGTTTGGGCTGTTTCAGAATGGTAGCACGTTCTTTGTCATTGTATCGTTTATCGTATCGATCATCATCCTGTACTACTATATCCGGCTGCCGGCTGGCAAGTGGTTGATCCGCCTCAGTATGGCGCTACAACTCGCCGGCGCAGTGGGCAACCTGATCGACCGACTGCGCATTGGACACGTGATCGATTTCCTCGACTTTCATTTCTGGCCGGTGTTCAACGTGGCCGATATGTGCATCGTTTGTGGGGTGTTCCTGTTGGGGATCATTCTGCTGCGCGAAGACATATTGGAGCCTCAAGCCACGCAAACCAAGAGCGCCGGAGAGCAAGCCTGAACGCAATCGAGTACACATCAAAGCCGCGCCCGTAAAGCGCGGCTTTTTTAATCGAATCGATGGCAAATGACATCAAATGGCACGCAACCCAGCGAATTTATTGCCGAACAGAGCGGCGAAAGGTTAGATGTTTTCCTCGCCGCCCAACTGCACGACACGTCTCGCTCGCAGATCGCCAGATGGATTCGCACCGGCTTGGTCACAGTCAACGGACAGGCGGTCAAAGCGGGCCACCGGCTTGCCGCCGATGACATAGTGCGCGTCACACGCTCCCAGGAACCACTTGATCAACTCCAGTCGCTCGCTATGCCGCTCGATGTGCTCTATGAAGACCCATACTGCATTGTCATCAACAAACCGGCAGGGCTGGTGGTTCACCCGGCGGCCGGTCACCGCCAGGACACGTTGGTCAATGCCTTGATCGGACAATACCCCGAGATGGCGGCCTTGTTCGATTCAACCGAGCGCAACCGCCGGCGCGGCATCGTGCACCGGCTGGACAAGGACACATCCGGCGCGCTTCTCGTGGCGCGCACTGAGGATGCCTGGTGCGCCTTGCAACGCCAGTTCAAAGCACGCCAGGTGAAAAAAGTGTACCTGGCGCTAGCTTATGGCCGGCTGAATGACCTTGAAGGGAAAATCGACGCGCCCATTGGCCGCGATCCGCGCAACCGCAAGCGAATGGCCGTTATTCCCGCAGGACGGACAGCACTGACCGAATATCAGGTGTGCCAGTTTCTTTATGATACGCGAGAAGAATATACATTAATCGAGGTTCATTTGCATACCGGGCGCACGCACCAGATTCGTGTTCATCTGGCCCACATCCATCATCCTGTGGTGGGCGATCCGGTCTACGGGCGGCGCAAGAAAACCTTGTCCTGCCCGAGGCAATTTTTGCACGCGCGCCAATTGGGTTTTTACTGCCCTTTCGATGGCCAATGGATCGAGGTCGAATCACCGCTGCCGGACGACTTGCAGCAGGTGTTAAATCGATTGCAGATGGTTGTCTAGAACAAGGCGTTTAGGGAAGGTTTCGTCTCAGGATGCGGGCAAATCGATCATTCTAGACAGACCATCTAGCGGATCGGCAGAAGGCGTCAAACCTAATATATCCTTCATTCGGGTCACATCGGCCGTAAAGCGGACCACCTCGGCGCTACGCACAGGTTTTAGATCGATCTGCGACGGCGTGTCGATCAAAGCCAGGATGCGCCGGGCCAGGTCGAGAATTTGCGTGCCCTGTCCGCTGCCGACGTTGATCGCCTGCTCGACACGGCCCAACGTCGTCGCACGGATCAACGCCTCGACAACTTGCTCGATCCACACAAAATCGATCACCTGCTCGCCGCCGTAAATCTCTAGATTTTGGTGTCTGTGCGCACGTTCGAGCCAGATTGGAATAACGCGCCCAAAATCGCGCGGGCCGTAAACGTTGGACAATCTTAGAATGACGGTTTGTACGTCGAACAGGTTCTGAAAAACCTGGCAGTACATCTCTCCGGCGACCTTGCTCGCGCCATAGGTGTTCTTGCTGCCGATGGGATGCGCCTCATCAACAGGAAGATAGCGAGCTTCGCCATAGACCTCGCGCGAGGAGGTGAACACCACCTTTTTTACACCGGTTTCACGCGCCCCTTTGAGCACGTTGTAGGTACCGAAGACGTTGGTCTGAAACGAATAATCCGTGTCTCTGACCGCGCCGATCACGTTGGACTGCGCTCCCAGGTGATAAACAACGTCGCTGTGTCGCATCACGCCCAGCAGACGGTCATAGTCGCGTAAATCACCCTTTTCAAGCTGGACAGCGGGATTACCCAGATGTTGGGCGATGTTGGCCTCGCGACCGCGGTAAAAATTGTCATAGACGACGATGTGCTCCGTTTGATCCTTGACCAGGAGATCGACCAAATGGCTGCCGATAAACCCCGCTCCCCCGGTGACCAGTACGTTCAATGAATCCTCCTCACTTTTCCAGGCTAGCTATCGATGTTTAGGCATCCGCAGCCACTGCATCAAAAAGAGCAGCGCCCAACTGAAAACCGTCCCTTCAATCAGGTACACACTGCCGATCATCAGCCAATCCAGCCTCAACAGTATCCCCGCGATCTGCCCAAGGCCAAATCCAACCCAGGCGGCAAACAGATAAAAGAGCAGATCGCGCGGCGATCCTTTGCGCCACAGGTTGAACAACCCCGTATAGACGCTGGCAATGACCACGGCAAGCACAATTGGTGGAGCAATGGGAAACATGTTGCTTTCCTTCAAAAAGTAATAATGCCCCCACCCAATACCATGTCATCCCGGTAAAAGACGATGCCCTGACCGGGGGTGATATCGCGCAAAGGTTCGACAAACACGACCTCCACGCTGGCATCGGGCAGAGGGGTGACGGTGGCCTGCACCGCCCCGGCCCGGTAGCGAATCTTGGCGTTGACTTGCACCGATGCTTCAGGCGGCAGTCCACTAATCCAGTTGACCTCGCAAGCAGTCAGGCGATCTCGCCCCAGCTCGCACTTGGGCCCAGCAATGAGCGCGTTACGTGCCACGTCGATGCGCAGCACGTACAATGCCTCCGGTGCGGCGATGCCCATTCCCCCGCGCTGGCCGATTGTATAGGCAGCCAAGCCCTTGTGCCGGCCGATCTCACGCCCGCTCGTGTCGAGGATGGGGCCAGGCGCAAATGCCTGCGGCGCATAACGCAGCAAAAAACGCCGGTAATCGCCGTCGCACACAAAGCACAAATCCTGGCTCTCTTCAGTGTGCGCGGCGTGCAGCCCCCGTTCCAGTGCCATCTGCCGCACGCGGTCTTTGGTCAACTCACCAAGCGGGAAAATCACCCTGGACAGCTCGCGCTGACCGAGCACGTACAGCACATACGATTGATCTTTGCCGCGGTCGACGCCCCTGAGCAATTGCCAAGCCGAACCATCTGGCGCGAGGTAGACCCGCGCATAATGCCCGGTGGCAAAATGCTCGACGCTGAGCACAAGAGCCTGTTCAAACAAATACCCAAATTTGACGCGGCGGTTGCAGTACAGGCAGGGATTAGGCGTGCGCCCCGCGCTGTACTCGGCGATGAACCGGTCGACCACGTGCTGTTTGAAAGGAACTGCCGCATCGATCACATGCAGCGGGATGCCTAACACTTCAGCCACGCGGCCCGCGCCGTTCGCGGGATCGGGCAGCGGAGGCACATCTGAGGATAGAGGCGGCTCGTGCCAGATGCGCATCGTCACGCCGATCACGTCCCACCCTTGCTCCAGCAGCAATGCGGCCGCCACAGCGCTGTCGACGCCGCCGCTGAGGGCCACGGCAACGCGCGCCGGCACTCGTGCTGGCGCGCACTCAGGCACGATCTCGCTCCTTCGCCAATGCCTCGTTCAACCGCGCCACGACGAGATCGCGTTCCTTGATCACTCGGTCGACGCGATGGGCCAGCGCGTCATAGGGCGGGTCGTTGAGCACTGTCAGCGGCGCGCTCCCTTGCACCAGATCGATCATCTCAGCGCGCCCAAAGCGTTTTGATTCCCAGGCCAGGGCCATCGCTCCGCCCAGCGGCAAAATCGACGCCCAGACGGGCAGCGCCGAGGTGAGCAAGTCGGCCAACTGGCCCTTGTGCTGGATGCCATAGGGCAGATCGGCGACAATCAGGTGCGGGCGAAAGCCGGTGATCAACTGGGCCGAATCCTTTGTGTCGCCCTGAGCCAGGATGCACTGTTTGGGCTCCGACGAGCCCAACTTAAACGTCCACCGCTTACCAACTCCCTTGAACCGCTCGTCGCGGACCTTGCAGGGCAAATTTTGCTCGCGCATATACTGTTTTACAAAGGCCACCGTCGATTCCACATCCTGCGCATCGGACTCAACCCCGGCAACATCAGCTCCCAGCATCAACGCCGTAAACAGCGTCGTTCCACCACCAGCCAAAGGATCGAATACGCGCAGCGAACGCCAGGGGCGATCGCGCAGTGCGCTGCTGGCGCGAGCCACGTTGCACATAAAATGAGTGAATAGCTCGTTTGTTTTACCTCGATAGCGCCTCGCCGTCACCAGATCGGGCGGCAACGCCGGCTCGAATCCCGTCTCGATCGGACGCAGCAGCGGTCCGCCGATGCGCCCCAGTTTATCATAGTAGATGAAAAAGGCACTGGTCATCGCCAGCGCGCCCAATTCTTCAGCCTGCTGCGGCGTGGGTTCATCGGGCAGGTCAAAGCGGATAAAATCCTGCCCACCGAGCGTAACCAGTTCGAGATTGGCGATCTGCTGGCCAAGCACACAAAGACGCAGTTCATGCGGGGCCAACGTGCTGGCAAGCGCCGCGTACTGGGTGCTGCGCTGCGGGGCGATTTGCGCGACCAATGTAACCATCAACTCACTCCACGTCGGCCAGCAAGGCCGACCACGCTTCCATCAACAGCGGCAGCGCGTAACGGCTGACCGACATTGTCTCTTCATAGTGCGCTTGAGGCGCAAACGGGTTGCCGGGGAAAACAAACTCGTCTGACGGGATCAAGTAACCCAGTTCATCGTCGGCGAGGCCGATCAAAAAGCGATACGAGGTGTTCATCATCGACCGCAGGCGCATCCCCGGCTTGGGCAGCAGTTCACCGGGCACAGCAACCAACTTGAGCGCGCCCAGATCGAGCAGCGAGACCTGGGTGCGAATTTGCCCGCCCTGGTCAAGCGGCAGCGGCGGCAGCGTGCCGAGGGCACGGGCAAACTTGAACAGCGGGGTGTCGAGGGGAATGCGCACGTCGCGGCGGCGAAAACGTAGCCCCTGTGGCTCGACCAACTGTCCGTTTTCCAATGCGGTCAGGGCCGTGAGGGCGACATCGCGCCCCATCTGCGCCACGGTGTCGAAACTGCGCCCGTGCCCCTCCACGTCGGGAGTCATCATCCCGCCGATGTCGGCGCTGGCCCAAATAGCAACACCTCCCTGCTCTGCTTCGACTGTCTCACGGGCTACACCGGCAAAATCGGAGGTGATCAGCGTATTCTCACCAAACATCACCTCCGGGTGACAGGCCAAGTTGAGCAAGGTGAAAATCGTCGCGCCGTTTTCACCAACCGCTTGCAGAACGCTCAACTCGCGGTCGACGACCTGCGGCTGGCGTGCGTTGCGAATCCAGCGCGCCATCTCGGTGCGACCGGCGCGCAAACTTGCCGGCTGAAGGGTTTGCACCGCATCGCAGGCGGCTTGAGCCGCCTGCTCGACCACGAAAGCCTGGTACGCCGGGTCGAGGCCCGTCTTGAAGCGCGATGGACCCCACAGGCCCAGCGTGTCCGGCCCCGAGTGCGTATGCGTGCAAGCGATCACCAGCCCGCGCGCGTCGACGCCGCGTTTTTGCACCTCTACGCGCACCCGACATATGTCGGCGTGGGCCAGGCCGATCAGGTCGCAGACGACGAGAATAAACTGCTCTGGCGTGGCATAGTTTGTCGTCTCATTGACTATGCGAATTGAAAGCGCGCGCGCCCACAGATCGTCGTGGACACCGGTCGCCGGCCGGTTATCCTGGAATCCGGCCAGGTAAACAGGGACTTGAGACAAATTGGGCGTTATGATACGTCGAGCTGCACCGGCATACACTTGAATCGACTAAGCCTCCGGTTTTTTGGCGACCAAAATGAGCCGCTCGCTGCCGCACTCAAAACACTCACCGTTCAACGAGCCACAGGTCCAGATGTCGACAAGCCCTTCTGCACGCAGCATATCGATCATCTCTGCTTGCGAGTACATCCGCACCGACTCGTGAAAGGTGCGCTGCCGTCCATCTGCGATGGTGACAATGACCGTCTTTTCGACGCGGCGGCAACCTTCGGTCAGGCAGCGCACGTTGTCAATGCGCCGATCGGGCAACTCTTTGCTGTCGCATTCGACCAGATTGTCGACCACATAATCGCGATTCAGATAATCGATCAAGAACGTGCCGCCCGGCCGAAGCGCCCGGTACACGGCTCCAAACACAGCCTGATTTTGCGCATCGTCGTCGAAATAGCCGAACGAGGTAAACAGCGAGAGCACGGCGGCAAAATGGTTTTGATAGGGAATCTCGCGCATATCGGCGCGCACGAGAAGAATTTTGCCGTCCGCACACCCATCACTGGGATGCAAGCGCCGTTCGGCCACATGGAGTAACTCGTGTGACAGATCAAGGCCAACGAGCGAGGTAAAGCCCAATTCGACCAGCGAGGCCAGGTGCCGCCCCGCCCCGCAGCAAAGATCGAGCAATGGTTGATCCCTGGGCGGTGAAATGAGATCGACAATCGCTTTGATGTCGGCGTGCGCTTCGGCCTCGTCGCGGTGGGCGTACAGTTCCAGGTATTCCTTGCCGAAACTGGCCTCGTACCAGGGCTTGGCGATTGGGTCAGGCAATGCCGTGCTCCGCTTTATAGGCCACCCAGTTCTGCTTGAGCCACACAAAATGGTCAAAATCGGGCTGGGTGAGGAAGGGATTGGTCTCGCGCTCATGCACGATGGTCGACTCGGGCGCCACGCCATAGTTGTGACCAGGCAAGACACGCGTGTCGTCGGGCAGGATCAGCAACTTGTTATGGAGTGCATCGTACTCGGCACGCGCGCCCGCGCCGAAATCGGTTCCACCAACCTTGCCCACAAAGAGAGTATCACCGGTCAAGACGACGCCCGGAGACGCCGACGGGCCTTGCACGTACAGGCACATCGCATCCTGAGTGTGGCCCGGCGTGTGGATGATTTGGATGCGCAGTTCGCCCAGCGGCAGTTGGACGCCATCGGCGAGTCTGAGACCGGTGGCGGGATCGACATCGCCGAACAGGAGCGCCTGCTTGCCACTCAGCCTGCGCATCTCGGCGTTGCCGTTGGTGTGATCGCCGTGCCCGTGAGTGCTAAACACGTAGGCGATTTCGTAGCCGTTGGCCTGAGCAAAATCCCAAACTTTTTGCGGCGAATAGGATACGTCGATCGCAGCAGCCTGCTTTGTCGTCCGATCGGCGATAAGGTAGGCATAATTGCGATCGCCGCCGATCAAAAATTGTTTGACAAACATCGGTCCTCCTCAATTCAAGTGCGTGTTTCCATCCATCCAAGCATACTAAAGAACCCCGTTTTTTGCAAACGGGGTTCTCGGCAAAAAAAGAGGATAGATTTTATTCCAGCGCCATTGCTGGAGGGTTTACTCTCCCTTGTACTCGCGGATGACGATGCGTCCCACGCCACCGTTGATCTCGATATCAGCCCGATCTGCTGCGGAGCCGTAGCCGGGCGAAGTGTAGGTATCGCCGCTGCGCCGGTAGCTTTCGGGTACCTCTATGCCGCCCAGGCCCGGATCGACGTTGATCTGAACCTCCAACCCTTCCGGCACTTGAATGATTACCTCGCCCACGCCAGCTTTAATCTCGACATCAAACCGCCCCTCCTGCGGCAGCAAAATCGTCGTTTTGCCCACCCCAGAATCGATTGACAGGTCACTCACGTCGAGACGGCGCAGGTCCAGCTCGGCCATCCCGACGCCGGTGTCGACATCCAGCGACAATTGCACCCCGCTGCTGAGATTCAATGCCCACACTTTATTCTTGGCATAGCTGTTGGGATAGTTGAGCGGGGTCGATATTTTGCTGTCCAGCGTCAGTGTCGCCTTGTTGCCCTTGACCTGGTGTTCGCTGAGCAGTGTTTCACCTCTGCTCAGATCGGCCTTACCTTCGATCAACTGCCTTGAATCGCCCAAGGCGCCCAACTTGAGCGTGCCTACCCCAAAACCAATATGCACGTCGGCCTTGTCGACGCCTTCCAGCCCATAACTGACCTCTTCAACCCGCTCCGGCCCGTCAGGCGTCTGGGCGGACAGATACCACACCCCGCCAGCCAGCAGGGCGATCAGCAGTACACCGACGATGAACGAACCAGCCATCGACCGGCGGCCAAAGAGCATGTCCAGCCCGGCCCCGATGATAAAAATCGGCCACAGGCGCAGCAGTTGCAGCCAGATGTCCCACTCGACCAGACCAAAGTTGTTGAGTAAAAAGACCACGCCGATCAAAACCAGCAGCAGTGGCCCGAACAGACTTCCCTTACGTTCACGATGTTCCATTCCGAATCTCCTCAAACCTTCTTGTGGCGCAGTTCAGCGCTTGCGCGGCCAAAACGCTTGCATCAGCATCCACCCGCCGGCCAGGATGATCGCCGCGGGCCAGAGCATTTGCAACAGCGACGTCGAAGCAAAACTGATCACCAACCCGATGGCGATCAAAATAACCGCCGGGATGATCGCCCAGCGCATCCGCCCTTGTGAGGCAGGCAACAGGTAGACCAGGCCGAAAGTCGCGCCGAGGCCGAGAAAGAACAACCCGCCTGTTTCGACGCGCGGCAGCAAGGTTTCGACCAGATCGACGGCGGCGATGGTAAAAAGCGCACCGCAGGGGATGATCGCCCACCACTGACCACGATCGCGCAGATAGATGATCCAAAAGCTCTGCGCCAGCACGATCAAAAATAGCGCCCCGCCGACACGCGCCCCCAACGCGGGAAAAAGCAGACTCACTGCCGCAGACAGCGCCAGACCCAAGAGCGCCGCGCTGGGAATGACCGCCCACCACTGGCTGCGATTGCCCAAAAAGGTCATGAAAAAGAGCGCGCTACCGACGCCCAGGATGCCGATCCAGGCCACATCCCAAACAAATTTGAAAATGTTGAGATTTTGGAACAACAAGATCACGCCAACGCCGACCAACAGCAGGCCCCAAAAAAGTCGATTTTGATAAAACTTGTTCATCGAACACTCCCCTCCCGGATGCACCGGAACCTAGACTTGACCATTTGCATATCCAATACGCCGACATAGTGCTCCAAGTTGCATCATGTACCCAAAATGCCCGGCCATACGATGACGGTCGGGCATTTCGAGGTTATACAGCACTTGTTTGTGCGCGCCATTACAGCGGATTGTCTTTGACGAAATCAATCAGGTCGTCGACGGTACTAAAGGCCAGCGCGACCACCGTGTCCGCGCCGCCGTAATAGACCGCCAGCCGGCCGGTGTCGGCGTCGCAGATCGCGGCACAGGGAAAGACCACATTGGGCACATCGCCGACGCACTCGTACAGCTTTTGCGGCGAAATGATGTACGGCCGGCTGCGCGCGATCACCTTCCACGGCTCATCGAGGTCGAGCAGAGCCACGCCGGCGCTGTAGACGAACCCATTGCAGGAGGTGAGCACACCATGATAAATCAGCAGCCAACCCTCCGAGGTCTCAATGGGAATCGGCCCGGCGCCAATCTTGGTGCTTTGCCAGCCGCCGGCCCGGCCCATCACGTAGCGGTGACGGCCCCAGTAGCACATATCGGGGCTCTCGCTGTAGAAAATGTCGCCAAAGGGGGTGTGCCCGTTGTCGCTTGGGCGGCTGAGCATGGCAAAGTGGCCGTTGATCCGGCGTGGAAAGAGCACGCCGTTGCGGTTAAAGGGCAGATAGGCGTTTTCGATCTGGTAAAAGGTTTTGAAATCTTGCGTATACCCCGCGCCGATCGTCGGGCCGTGGAACCAGTTGCACCAGGTCACGTAATAGCGATCCTCGATCCACACCACGCGCGGGTCATAGCCATACTCAAAATACTCGATCTCCTTGATGCGCGGGTCCGATGGTTCGGGGGTGAATTTGATCATTTGATGATCGATCTGCCAATTGATGCCGTCCACGCTGCGCCCGGCATGCAGCACCATCCGCCGTGCGGTGTCGTCGCAGCGAAAGACGCCGGCAAACTCGCCCTTGTAGGTCACGACGGCGCTGTTGAAAATGCTGTTTGAGGTCGGGATCAGGTCGCGGGGGATGATCGGGTTTTGGCTATATCGCCACATCACTTTGTCGCAATCGGCGGGTTTGTCTTCCCAGGGCATATTGGGCACCGATTCGCCTGTAATCTGATATTTGGGCATTGGAGATCCTTTCTACGACAAAACTCGAGTTTGTAACGCGCTTGACTATGATACAAGAAATGATAATGGACAGACTGCAAACACAAGGGCTTTGTCTTCTTTAAACGGATTGTAGTCAAAAAGCACAAATGCGCAAATGAAACAAAACCAAAGCAAGATCGTGAGGCGGTGGAAAATCTGTTTGGCCTGGCTACCAGGCGTAGGCTTCCGGCGCCGGACCGGGCCTCAACGGACGCCCCCGGTTGATGTCAAAGATATCATTCAAGCGATCCATCACTGCCGCATCGAGGCACAGCGCAACCGCCCGATCAAGCCCTTCCAGGTGAGCCAGCGTGCGCGCCCCAACGATGGCAGAAGCAACCGCTGGATGGGCCAGCGTCCAGGCGATTGCGACGACATATTCTTGTTCTCCCAACTCCCGGCACAGCGCGGAGAAGGCTTCGAACTGGGGGCCCCGCTCTGGGGTGATTTCGTACTCGCGCTCGACGTTGTGCGTCCGCGATCCCTCAATGATCGTCTTGTTTCCGGTTAACAGCCCGCCAGCCAATGGCATGTAGGCCAGGATGCCGATCCCAAAGTCGAGCGCTGCAGGCAGAACTTCGAGTTCGGGAATGCGGTTCAGCAGGTTATACTGTGTCTGTTCCGACACCAGACCTACCAATCCCCGCTGCCAGGCATTCATCTGGAACTTGGTCAGACCCCAACCGGGAAAGTTGCTGGTACCGATATAGAGCACATCGCCGTGGTCGATCAGGCGTTCAAAAGTGCCCCAGAACTCATCCAGCGTGATGTGGCGATCAAAGTGGTGTACCTGGTACAGGTCGAGGTGATCGGTTTGCAGCCGGCGCAGCGAATCGGCCAGATGTTTGCGCACCTTATATGCAGAGATGCCCGCAGCCTCATTGGGCAGTGTGTCTGACGTCATTTGTCCGTAGACTTTGGATGCGAGGACAACGCGATCTCGCCGCCCCCCGCCCTGCTGAAACCAGCGGCCGATGATCTCCTCAGTGCTGCCAGTGTTGGGGCGACCGCCGTAGACGTTGGCGGTATCGAAAAAGTTAATACCCATTTCCAGAGCCTTGTCCATAATGGCAAAAGCGTCAGCTTTTAAAGTTCTGCTGCCAAAGTGCATGGTACCAAGGCATATCTTGCTGACGATCAAGTTAGAACGTCCCAGTGTTGTGTACTCCATCGTGGCCTCCTCATAGGGTAAATGGACTGATATCCATCCCAGTAGTGATAGCCTGATTGTACACTGCACGGTCAAAAAAGTAAATAGCACATAGAAACTCAAACGCGTCTTGAAAAGCAATTTCCGTCGAGAGAGTAAGCAGTTACCAGGCGACGAGATATTGTTGACAGAACGGGTGCCGATGGCGCACACTAGATTGGTATTTGACAACTCTAAAAATCCATGCTATCATGACAACGTTACCAAATGGTATCGTCACCATAGTATTGTACTTTCCTCCTCGTCTCCATATCCACAAGAGCATTGTCTTATGCCGACCATACGTGATGTCGCAAAACGAGCAGGTGTGGCCCCGATCACCGTCTCAAGGGTGACCAATAATTCTGCAAATGTGAGCGCAGAAACACGAACACGCGTCGAGAGTGCGATCCAGGAACTCGGATACAGACCCAACCGGCTGGCACGCAGCCTGCGTCTGAAACGGACGCATACACTGGCGCTCGTTGTGACCGATATCACAAACCCCTTTTGGACCACCGTCGTTCGTGGCGTGGAAGATGTCGCCCAGAAAAGCGGTTTTAATGTTATCCTGTGCAACACCGATGAGTCCGAAGAAAAACAGGATCAATACCTGGACGTGCTTTTACAAAAGCAAGTCGACGGCATTCTGCTGGTGCCGGCGTGCACAAATCCCAAATTGTGCAAATGGATTCAGGAACTGACCACACCAATCGTCGTTTTGGATCGTCGTGTCCCTTCCGTTCAGGTAGACATGGTCCGCGGCGATTCGGAAGGTGGCGCCTATCAACTTGTCCAATACCTTCTTTCTCTTGGGCATCGCCGGATCGCAGTGCTAAGTGGCCCTAAAGAGATATCTACAGCTAAAGATCGAATAGCCGGTTATTGCCGCGCATTGACAGAGATGGGGTTGGAGATTCGGACGGACTGGATACGCTATGGTGAGTTTGAGCGAGCATCAGGACATGAAATGACTCAACAGGTACTCGCCATCTCACCACGCCCAACTGCATTGTTTGCAGCCAATAACTTTATTGCCATTGGCGCATTGAGTGCGCTCCACGATGCCGGCCTGACGGTGCCAGAAGATATGTCGATGGTCGCCTTTGATGATCTGGCAAACGGCCAAGTCGTCGAACCCTTTCTGACGGTTGCCGATCAACCGGCTTATGAGATGGGCAAGCAAGCTGCCGAACTGCTTCTGGCCCGGCTGTCCGGATCGGCTTTGGGTGGATGCCAGGAGATTTTGCTACCGGTCAAAGTCATTGTTCGCAGATCGAGCGGACCACCGCTTGTTGCTTAATTGATCGGCCTGTTTTTATCCCGGCTTTAACGCGCCTGTTTGTGACAGTGGCTTCAAGCTTCTGAATTGGCAGGCTAGAAAGGAGATCATCCGCAAAAAAGACTTTGATCAAATGTTTGCAGTTGGTGATCGTTTTAGTTATATCCAATGAGGAGAAAAACAAATGAGAAAGCTAAGTCGTAGAGAATTTATCCAGGTATCTGCGTTGGCGACGGCGGGTGCCGTTGTCGCCGCATGTGCCAAGACAACCGTGGCGCCCAAAGATGTGGCGACGGCTACACCTAAAGCAGCCGCGGAGGCGACAGCCACACCTGTGCCGGTCAAGGAAGCGTCCAAGAACGAAGCACCCGCAATGACCGAGTTGGTCGCGTCAGGCAAACTGGCGCCGGTGAACGAGCGGCTTCCGGTGACGCCGTTTGTGGTCGGGCCGGGCGTTCTGGTAGTGGAAGAAGACCTGGACTGGCAAGTGGGCACCTATGACGGCGGCATCCTGCGCACGGTGACCACCAACCCAACGTGGTCGTACCCCTGCCAGCACGCGCTGGAAAACATCCTCAACACTCCCAAGCACAAAACAGGCCCGATCACGGGCAGCATCGTCGAGTCTTTCTCGGTCAACGACGAGATCACCGAATTTACATTCACGCTGCGCAAGGGCCTTCGTTGGTCCGATGGCGAGCCGATGACCATGGATGATGTCAAGTTTGCTTGGGAAGACGTTCAGAACAACGAACAGATCACACCAGCGCTCGATTCACGGCTCAAAGATGGTGGTAAAGCGGCCGGAGACCCAATGGTCGTCGAGTACCTGGACGATTACACCTTCAAGTGTACCTTCAAGGCCGCCAACGGTCGCTTTTTTATGAAGATGGGCGTCGGCAACCTGTGGGAGCCATACTGCTGGTTCATCCAGCCCAAGCACTATTTAAAGAACTATCATGCCGCGTATGCCAGCGCTGACGAACTCAAACCGCTGCTGGCCGAGGAAGGGTTGACCGAAGGCGAATGGCACCGCTTGTTCCAGGCCTATGGTGGGACATGGTGGGGCGGTGGCTGCGAGCACGAGGCCGAGAAACTGCCCGTTTTACGTCCGTGGATCATCATGGAATCGCCGGAAGAGCAGATCATCATGGAGCGCAACCCTTACTATTTCAAGGTCGACACCGAGGGCAAGCAGCTTCCGTATGTCGGGCGTGTTGAAGCCAAAGTGGTCGCCACGCCGGAAAACATCCCGTCGACGATCATCACCGGTGAGATCAACTATTGCCGCGAAATCCTCAAGCACACCGACGTCGCCTTGTACAAGGAAAATGAAAAGAGCGCCTACAAGGTCAACCTGGATATGGTGTATCACAACGCGCCGGTCGCCCTGATGCTCAACTATAACAACGAGGATGAAAACTGGCAAAAAGTGGTGCTCGACAAGCGTTTCCGCCATGCGATCAATGCCGCGATCAACTTTCAGGAGATCATCAACGCCCTGTACCTGGGTCTGGGCAAGCCATGCCCCTGGTTCCCGCCTGGCGGCGACCCGGCCAAGGCCAGCAGCCTGCTCGATGAGATGGGCCTGGATCAAAAAGACGCCGAAGGCCACCGCATCGGGCCGGATGGCAAGACGTTCGAGATTTTGATGGAAGTGCGCACCGACCCGCTCTACGGGCAGCCCGCCGAACTGATTGCTGCCAACCTCGAGGCCGTGGGTCTCAAAATCACCCTCAAGCAGCTTGAGAGCGGCTTGTGGAACGAGCGCCGCGATGCCAACGAGCTGTACGCCACCATCGACTGGCTCGATGACTGCAACTGGCCGCTGATCAAAGACGACTATATGGGCTGGCAGCGCAGCAAGTGGGGCATCAAGTGGGATGACTGGATGAGAACAGAGGGCAAAGAAGGTCAGGAACCGCCCGACTGGATCTTGGAACTGTACGACATCCACGACGAGATGACCAAGATCAACCCCTATGGTGAGCAAGCCAATGCCGCCACGGCGCGCTTTAGCGAGTGGTGCATGGAAAACGTTCACCTGTTCCCCATCGCCCGCGATGTGGCCGATCCGTGCATTGTTCCGCCCAACCTGGGCAACGTGCCGACATCGGGCCGCTCGTCGGCAATGATGTTTGCCGGAGAACAGGTCTTCTTTAAGGCCTAGCTCTTCAATATGTGATTCTCGTAGGGGCGAAGCGTGCTTCGCCCCTACCCTTCCCATTAAGGGGTGTGCCTATGCTTACCTTTGTCCTTCGCCGCCTGGTTCTGATGGTACCGATGTTGATTGCCCTCTCGATCATCTCCTTTACAATCATCCAGCTTCCGCCGGGAGACTATTTGTCCACCTATGTTAACCGCCTGGAAGCGATGGGCAGAACGTTCGATCAAGAGGAAATCGAAAACCTCAAACGGCAATACGGCCTTGACCAGCCCATGTTCGTTCAATATCTCAAGTGGATGCAAACCGTGTTCCAGGGCACATTTGGCCGCTCATTGATATACGAAGAGACCGTCGCCGATGTACTCGGTACTCGCCTGCCGATGACGATTGCCATCTCGCTCGCCAGCCTGGTCATCGTGTGGGCGCTCGCCATCCCGATCGCCATCATCTCAGCGACGCGGCACAACAAGCTGGTCGACTATGTTTTCACCTTTCTCGGCTTTATCGGCCTGGCCAGCCCCAGCTTTTTGCTGGCCCTCGTCCTGGGGTACCTGCTGTACCTGGTCTCCGGGTCGATGATTACCGGCCTGTACTCCCAAGAGTTCGTCGACGCGCCGTGGTCGATGGCCAAGGTTATGGATTTGTTGAGCAATGTGTGGTTCCCGGTCATTATCATCGGCATCGGCGGCACCGCCGGCCTGATCCGCACGCTGCGGGCCACGCTGCTCGACGAGCTGCACAAGCCCTACGTGACCACGGCGCGGGCCAAGGGCCTTTCTGAGACCCGGCTCTTGGTCAAATACCCGATCCGCATCGCTATGAACCCCGTGTTCAGCACCATCGGCTGGGTGCTGCCGGGCCTGATCAACGGCGGGGTGATCGTTGGCATCGTGCTCAACTTGCAGACCATCGGCCCGGTGTTGATGCGCGCCACACTGTCGCAAGATATGTACCTGGCCGGCAGCATCGTCCTGATCCTCAGCACACTGACCATCATCGGCACGTTCATCTCGGACATCCTGTTGGCCTGGCTGGATCCAAGAATTCGGTTTGGAGGGAGCTGAGAACAATGAGCGATCACCCGCTTGAGACCCAAACAACGCCGCCCAATTTGAGCGTTAAAGACAAGGGCGAGCAGATGTACTATGCCACGCAGTGGCAGTTGATGTGGTGGCAGTATAAAAAGAACCGCATGGCTTTTTTCGGGATGTTTATTCTGGGCATCCTGTATTTTATGGCCCTCTTTGCCGGATTTCTTGCCCCCTATGAGTCGACCGAACGATTTGGCGGGCTAGAAATGGCCCGCCCGACCCAAATCCACATTCGAGACGAGCAGGGGAATTTTCACCGCCCCTTTATCTATAAATTCGATTTCAGGGTCAATATGGACACCCTGCGCCGAGAATTCGTCGAGAATACCAGCGAGCGATTCCCGATCTATTTTTTTGTTCCCGGCGAACCGCACAAGTTGATGGGTGTTATCCCGATCAAGTGGCGGCTCTTGGGCACCGACGGCGCGCCGCTGCTCCTCTTTGGCGCCGATCACCTGGGCCGCGACCTGCTCTCACGAACCTTGTACGGCTCCAGCATCTCACTGTTCATCGGTTTTGTGAGCGTGTTTATGACCTTTTTGATCGGCGTCTCGCTGGGCGGCGTCGCCGGATACCTGGGCGGCGTTATGGACGAAGTCATCATGCGCAGCATCGACTTCATGACCTCCATCCCCAACATCCCCTTGTGGATGGCGTTGGCTTCGGCCATCCCGCGCGATTGGACGGTGATTCAGACCTATTTTGCGATCACGGTCATCCTCTCGGTGATCAGTTGGGGCGGGTTGGCGCGGGTCGTGCGCGGCAAGCTGCTCTCGCTGCGTGAAGAAGACTTTATCATGGCCGCCCGGCTTTACGGCGCGACAACCTCCCGCCTGATCTTTCGCTACCTGGTACCCAACTTTACCAGCTATTTGCTGGTCAACATCACCCTGTCCATTCCGCAAAACATTCTTGGCGAAACGGCGCTCAGTTTTCTCGGCCTGGGCATCCAGCCGCCCGCGGTAAGCTGGGGCACCCTGCTGCAGGACGCGCAAAATCTGACCGTTGTCGCCCAACGGCCGTGGCAGTTGATCCCCGGCGCGTTTGTCGTGATCACGGTGCTCATGTTCAACTTTGTCGGCGACGGCTTGCGCGACGCCGCCGATCCTTACACGAGAGGATAAAACCAATGACACTCAAAGCCGCTTTCTTGGGCTGCGGCCCCCGCGCGCGCCAGCATGCGTTGGCTTACAAGTTGGTGACACAAGGTCGGCTGGCAGCCATCTGCGATCTGGACGAGGAACGGCTGCAGGCTTTTGGCCAGGAGTTTGGCATCGAGCGCCGTTACACCGATTTGCGCCAGATGCTCGAGGTTGAACGGCCCGACCTGCTGCACATCGTCACCCTTCCCACTTTGCGCGTTGATCTCATGACGACTGCCGCAGAGTATCAGGTCCCTGTGGTGATTGTCGAGAAACCCATTGCTATCCAGGGGGAAGACTATCGGCAGATCAAGGCGCTCAACGAGCGGGTCAAAACCCACTTTGTGGTCAACACCCAACTTCACTTTCACCCGCGCAACCTGGAACTCAAGCGCTACGTGGCCGAGGGGCATATCGGCGAGGTGCGCTTTATAGACATCAGCGCGCGCTCGACGATGCTCGACCAGGGCGTGCACGTGCTGGAACTGGCCCATTCGTACAACGGCTTTGCTTCGCCGACCCGCGTCTTTGGCCAGGTTTCGGGCCGCGAGACCCTGTTCAGCCGGCAGCCGGCGCCCGATCTGGCCGAAGCGGCCATTTTCTTTGAAAATGGTGTGCGGGCGCAGATGGTGTGCGGCGCCGTCGCCCCCAAGGCAAACGACAACGAGTCGATTTATGCCCACAAGCGCATTGCCGTCTACGGCACGCGGGGGTTCATTCACTGGACAATGTCCGGTTGGGAGCGGTTTTCGGAAAAAGACGGTTATGCGAGCGGACCGTCGGACTATGGCGAGCAGGACGTGCAGGCGCAGGCTGCACTGACCGATGCCGCGTTCGAGTGGGCAGTGGACGAGAGCAAACCGCATCCCACTTGCCTGGAGCACAACCTGGAGCAATTCAGCGTCGTCCTGGCCACCTATGCCAGCGCGCTCGAATCCAGGCCCATCGACCTGCCTTTCGACCCGCCAGATCGGCTGCTGGACACCTTTAAGGAATGTCTATAGCACGCGCACATTTGCCAGTTCATAGATCGGGGAAAAATGCATATGATCCCGCTACCATCTCGACAAATCCATCTCGATTTTCACACATCCGAACACATCCCCGGCGTCGGCTCCCGGTTCGACAAAAAGCAGTTCCAGGCCGCGCTCCAGGTCGGGCACGTCAACCTGATCAATATCTTTGCCAAGTGCCATCACAGTTGGAGCTACTATCCCACGCAAGTGGGCAAGATGCACCCCACGCTCCAGATCGACCTGTTGGGGCAGCAGATCGAAGCCTGCCACGAGATCGGCGTGCGCTGCCCGATCTATTTCACCGTCGGCTGGTCGGCCACCGACGCCGAGGAACACCCCGAATGGTGCATTCATCATCAAGATGGCAGTATCGCCGCCGCCCGGTTCGATCTTGAAGCTCCGCCTGATGCCCCACGCCCTCCCGGATCGTGGAAGTTTATGTGCCCCAGTGGCGATTATTTGGCATTGATTTTGGCTCAAACCCAAGAAATTTGCGAGCGCTATGATGTTGACGGCTTTTGGTACGACATCCACAATACCTACCCGGTCTGTTACTGCGACAACTGCCGCCAGGGCATGGCCCAGAAAGGCATCGACCCGAATGACGAGCAAGCGGTTTTTGGCTACAGCGTGCGTACCTGGAAACATATGATGCGATCCTGCACAGAAATTATTAAAAAATACCATCCCAATGCATCGATCTATTTCAATGGCACGACCAAGCTCACGCCCAGTCACCGCAACATCGAATTCAAGATGTACGAGTACAATACCCAGCAGGACCTGGAAGATCTACCCACCACCTGGGGCGGCTATGACGAGTTTCCGTTGCGCGCCAAATTGTTCCACAACATCGAGCAGCCCATCGTGGCCATGAGCGGCAAGTTTCACACCTCGTGGGGCGAGTTTGGCGGTTTCAAGCACCCAGACGCGCTGCGCTATGAAGCCGCATCGATGGTCGCCTTTGGCGCGGCCTGCAACTTTGGCGACCAACTTCATCCCCTGGGCGAAATGGACCTCTCGACCTATGCCAACATTGGCGAGGCGTTCAAGTACGTCGAACAGATCGAGGACTATGGTGTCGGCGCACGTTCGGCCGCCAACCTGGGGCTGTGGTTTACCAACAGCAAAGCCGACGACGAAGGCACAGTCGCTATGCTGCTCGAAACACAGACCGATTTCGGTGTCGTTGATCTCGATGGTGATTGGTCAAAATATGCAGCGATTGTTCTTCCTGGCGCGGTTTGTTTGACCGAAGCGCAAGCAGCTAAATTGAACGAATTCGCCAAAAACGGCGGTGGATTGCTCGTGCTAGGTGAGAGCGCGCTAGATACGACAAAAACCCGGTTTTTGCTGAACGTAGGCGCAAGCTATGTTGGTCCTGGTGAATTTGACATTGACTACCTTGTCGTCGGCGAAAGGTTGCGTGACAGAATTGTCAAAAGCCCGTTCCTCAACTATGAAGCTGCGATGCGCGTCCAGCCAAATGCAGGCACCGAGATTTTGGCCGCGATCCGCGAACCGTATTTCAGCCGCACTTATGGCAAATACTGCTCCCATCTCAACACACCCTATAAACCAGATGACGCAGCGCACCCCGGCGTGCTGCGCAGAGGGAATGTTGTGTTTGTCCCGCACCCGTTGGGCCGAATGTACTTTAACCTCGGTGCAAGAGTGCATCGTGATCTATTTGTCAATGCCCTGAGCTTGATTTACGCTGATCCAATGATCAAGACCCAAATGCCCAGTGCCGGTCGAATCAGTTTGCTTCATCAGCCAGAACAAAATCGCTATGTGGCGCATCTGCTCTACGGCCCGCCGATGAAGCGCGGGCGCTGCCTGGTGATCGAAGACCTCGTGCCCTTGTACAACATTCCGGTCGAACTCGATGTGCCCCACACCATCCAAAAGGCATACTTGGTGCCGGGTGAATCCGAGATTGCATACCATCGCATCGACGATAAAATTCAGGTCGTCGTACCAAAGATACAATGCCATCAAGCCATCGTATTTGAATACTGAGTGCCCATTGCCGTTTCGCGACAAAATACCACATCGAAGGAGCCGAGGAATATGGACGCCCAGCAACGCTTTGAACAACAGGTTGAGGCCCATTTTCGCTGGAACTTTTGCGCCAACCTGTGGGACATCGCGTTTATCACCTTTGGCCTGAACCTCGTCTCGCAAACGACGATCATGCCCTTGTTGGTCAGCGAACTGACCGACTCCAAGATCGCCATCGGCTTGATCCCGGCCATCTACAGCCTGGGCTTTTTGCTGCCCCAATTACTGACGGCCAATTTCGCCGAGGGGCTGCGCGTCAACAAGCCCTTTGTGATGCTGCTCGGCGGCCTGGGCGAGCGCGGACCCTACCTGTTGATGGGACTGGTCGTGTTGTGGCTGGCTCCATCTGCGCCACTGTTGGCCTTGCTCCTCTTTTTCCTGCTCTTGGCGATCACGGCGGCGAGCAACGGCATGGCCACCCCGGCCTGGTACTCGATGATCGCCAAAGTGATCCCCACCCACCGCCGAGGCCTGTGGTCGGGCCTGGCGCACAGCCTGGGGGCACTGCTGGGCATCGCCGGCGGCGCGTTTTCGGGTTGGCTGCTGGCCAACTGGGCCTTTCCGCAAAATTATGGCTATTCCTTTCTGCTCGCATTTGCCTTTGCGGCGATCTCATGGCTGGGGCTGGCTGCCAATCGCGAACCGGCCAGCCCGACCGTCAAGCCGCGCACCAGCCTGGGCAGCTATTTGCGCAAGCTACCCGCCGTCTTGCGCCGCGACGGCAACTATGTGCGCTTTTTGATCGGGCGGTCGGTGGCCAACCTGGGAACGATGGCCGGCGGCTTTTTTATGGTCTATGGCAAGGAGAACATCGCCGGAGCGCTGGAACAGGTCGGCGTCTTGACCGCGATCCTGGTCGGCACGCAGGCAGCAATGAACTTGCTGTGGGGCGTGCTGGGCGATCGCCGGGGCCACAAGGCCGTGCTCTGCGGGGCCGCCATCGCCATGGCCCTCACTGCCGCCGTCGCCTGGCTGGCCAACTCGACGGTCTGGCTGTGGGCCACGTTTGTGCTGCTGGGCGCGGCCATGTCGGCCGATTCGGTCTCCGGGATGAACATCATCCTGGAGTTTTGCGCGCCGGAGGATCGCCCCACCTACATCGGCCTCACCAACACCCTGCTCGCGCCGGTCAAAACGCTGGCCCCGATCATCGGAGGCTGGCTGGCGACATGGGCCGGGTATCGCGGGATGTTTGCGGCGGCGCTGATCGTCTCGCTGGTCGGCGCGGCCCTGCTGGCCTTTTGGGTGCGCGAACCGCGCTTTGTGCGACAAAATCAATCATAGGAGCACATATGAAATACGAACCGACGCTCGAATCGATCCGCCAGCATCAGGTGCCGCAGTGGTTCCACGATGCCAAGCTGGGCATTTTTATCCACTGGGGCCTGTATTCGGTCCCCGCTTGGGCGCCGCTGACCGGCGAAATGGCCCAGGTGATCGCCGAGGAAGGCTGGGCCAAGTGGTTTGCTCGCAACCCCTACGCCGAGTGGTATATGAACTCGATGCGCATCGCGGGCAGCGCGACGCACCAACACCACCTCGAAACCTATGGCCCCAACTTGGGCTATCGCGATTTTATCCCCATGTTTAACGAGGCAACCCAAAACTGGGACCCTGGCGCGTGGGCCGGCCTGTTTCGCCAGGTCGGCGCGCAGTATGTCGTTCTGACCACCAAGCACCACGACGGCTTTTTACTCTGGCCCAGCGAGCACCCCAATCCGTTTCACCCACACTATCACGCCCGGCGCGACCTGGTCGGCGAGTTGACCGAGGCGGTGCGCGCGCAGGGGATGAAAATGGGGCTGTATTATTCCGGCGGGATCGACTGGACCTTTCACGACCTCGTCATCCGTGGCATCGGCGACTTGATGGCCGCCATCCCGCAAAGCGCCGATTACATCGCCTATGCCGACACCCACTGGCGAGAGCTGACCGCCCGCTACCAGCCATCGGTGATGTGGAACGACATCGGCTACCCGGCCGGCGCCAACCTGCCCGAACTGTTCGCGCACTATTACAATGCCGTGCCCGACGGGGTGATCAACGACCGCTTTGCCCAGTTCCGCACGCCGCGCAACCGCCTCGTCCGGGCGCTGTTCAAGGCCTTTCTGCCGCTGTTGATGCGCCTGATAATGAAGCGGGGCGGCGAACTGCCGGCGAGCGTCCACTCGGATTTCAAAACCCCCGAATACGCCTCGTTTGACCAGATCGTAGAGAAAAAGTGGGAATCGACGCGCGGGATCGGCTATTCCTTTGGCTATAACCGCAACGAGGGGGTTGACAATTACCTGTCGGTGCGCGAGTTGGTTCACTCTTTTGTGGACATTGTCAGCAAGAACGGCAACCTGCTGCTCAACGTCGGCCCGATGGCCGATGGCACCATCGTCGATATGCAGCGCGAACGGCTGATCGGCCTCGGCAACTGGCTGCGCGTCAACGGCGAGGCGATCTATGGATCGCGGCCGTGGAACAGGGCCGATGGCAAGACCGGGGACGGTATCGCCGTGCGTTTTACGCAGCGCGAAGGCTGTCTCTACGCTGTCGTCCTGGACGAGCGTCGCGGGGATCAGGTGCGCATCGACGACCTCCAAATCCAGGAAAACAGCACGGTTCATCTGCTTGGGCACGATGCCGCGCTGTCTTGGCAGCATCAGGATGGCGGACTGGCGATCTCGCTGCCGCCGGTCACGGACAATGCACCGGCTTTTACGCTCAAGATCGAACCACTGCCCACATCATAAGTACTTGATAATAAACCAGGTTTTTTGGAAAAACCTGGTTTATCTCAAACCACAGAAAGGATCAACGGATGTCAAAAGAGATTACGCTTTCTTTGCCCGACGCCATCGTCCAAAAATTGACCGAGATGGCCCGGGTCGAAGGCGTCGAGTTGGCCGACCTGGCCGCCTTGACGCTCGTCCATGCCATCGAGTGGCCGCCCTCTCGCTCGGCGATTGCCGACGAGCGCGGGCAAAGAAAAGAGGCCAAGTCCGACCCGCGCCTGGATTGGTGGCGCGAGGCCCGCTTTGGCATGTTCATTCACTGGGGGCTGTATGCCATCCCCGCCGGCGAATGGAAAGGTAAACACATCCCCGGCATCGGCGAATGGATCATGAAACGCGCCCAGATTCCCGTCGCCGAGTATGAGCAGCTCGCCAGGCAGTTCGATCCGGTCAAGTTTGACGCCGCCGAGTGGGTTTCCATCGCCAAACGGGCCGGGCAGAAATACCTCGTCATCACCTCCAAGCACCACGATGGCTTTTGCCTGTTCAAATCCGAGCACACCAGCTACAACATGGTCGATGGCACGCCCTTTGGCCGCGATCCGCTCAAAGAACTGGCCGAGGAATGCCAAAAGCAGGGCATCAAGCTCTGCTTTTACTACTCGCAAACGCAGGACTGGCATCACCCCGACGGCGACGGCAATGACTGGGATTACGACCCCAAGCAGCAGGACTTTGCCGGCTATGTCGAAAATTACGTCAAGCCGCAGGTGCGCGAAATCCTGACCAACTATGGGCCGATCGGCCTGGTCTGGTTCGACACGCCCAAGCACATGACCGCCGCGCAGAGCGAATCGCTGCTCGAATTGGTCCACCAGCTCCAGCCTGACTGCCTGGTCTGCGGGCGCGTGGGCAACGCGCAGGGCGACTATGCCTCGGCGGGCGACAACCGCATCCCCGAGCGCGCGGTAGACGTCGACTGGGAGACGCCGGCGACGATCAACGACACCTGGGGCTTTAAATCCTACGACCACAACTGGAAATCGACGGAAGACCTGATCCACAAGCTGGTCGATATCGTCAGCAAAGGCGGCAACTATTTGCTCAACGTCGGGCCGACCGCCGAAGGGGTAATCCCGCAGCCCAGCGTCGACCGGCTGCTGGCGATGGGTGAGTGGCTCAAGGTCAACGGCGAAGCGGTCTATGGCACCAAACCGGGGCCTATCCAGGGCGTTGACTGGTGCCGCAGCACGGCCAAACCGGGCAAGCTCTACCTGCACGTGTTCGATTGGCCGCAGGGTGGGCAGATCAGGGTTCCCGGCAAGATCGCCGGCGCATATCTGTTAAGCGATGCGGCACACACACCGCTGCCTATCAAGGTCGAACAGAACGAGACAGTCGTTGCCGGGCCGGCCCAGTCCCCGGACCAGATTGATACGGTGATCGCGCTGGCGGTCGGGTAATCGAGCCGGAGCAGACGTTTGAATATCGAGATACCTGAAGCACTGGAAACGGTCATTTCCCGGCTGCGCACAAAAGAGCAGGTTGAGGGCATTCTGGCAATTGGCTCGCTGGTCAGCCACACACTGACGCCCGCCAGCGATTACGACCTTGTCATCGTACTGCGAGACGCCGAGTGTGTGTGGTATGTGGGCGTAACGGCGATCCAAGAGCGGTTTACAGACCTGCTTTTCGTCTCAGCCAACGCGCTGCGGCAGATTCGGGAACATACGTTTCCACTTTCGGATGCCCACGAACTGGCTCCCGTCATCCGTTGGTTCGAGCGCAGCGTTATTTTGTTTGACCGGAGCGGCCAACTGGCCGGCACGCAACAGCACGTACAGCGGCACAAACTTGTGCAACCCATATCGGATGCGGCCGCGTATGGGGCCTGGTTTGCCACCAACTATAACCTGGCCGTTGCCTGTCGGCTTGCTCACTCACCTGCCTTGCGTGACCAAGCAGTGGCGGACATCCGCATGGCCGTCTATGGGCACGCAGATGTGTGGTTCAACTATTTTACGATCAGGCACATCCCCTGGAAGGGAGACAAGGCGGCTGTGAACTATCTCAGCGAGCGCGATCCCGGCTACCTGGAGCTCTATCAGAGCCTGGTCAAAACCACGGACAGGGCAGCCAAACTGGCGTGCTATCGGCGCGCCGCCGCGCATGTGACCGCCCCCCTGGGCGGCCTTTGGGCCTTCCCTGTAGATGTCACAAACATCCAGTCGCCGCCCTGGACGTGGGCTGATCTGAATGCGGCCTAGTTCGCCGCGCAGTCTAGTTCACCGTGGCGGCTGACATACCGCAACTGAAACAAAACAGGTGTCAACATAATGACCTGACATTTTTATTTATCAGGAGAATAAAGAAATGAAAGAAAACCCAACTGCGGCTACAACACTAAACAAGAATGATTTGATTGTCATTACCGGCGCGGGCGGTTTTATCGCCGGCGCACTCACGCGCTATTTCCACGACCAGGGCTTTACGCGCATCCGCGCGGTGGACAAAAAGCCTCTGCCTGAATGGTACCAGCGCGTGCCGGGCGTCGAAAGCCTGTGTATGGACTTGAGCGAGTACCCCAACTGTGTCCGCGCTGTCGAAGGGGCGGTAGAGGTCTACAACCTGGCCGCCGACATGGGCGGGATGGGCTTTATCGAGCGCTTTCGCATCGAGTGCCTGCGCAGCATTCTCATCAACACACACATGATCGAGGCAGTGTACCGCGCCGGAGCGGAGCGGTACTTTTTCTCTTCGTCGGCCTGCGCCTACAACACGCTGCTCCAGCAAGACCCCAACGTGCGCGCCTTGAAAGAAAGTGACGCCTATCCTGCTATGGCCGAGCGCGGTTATGGCTGGGAAAAGCTGATGTCCGAGATGTTCTGCCAGGAATATTGGGCCGAGCGGCAGATGAAAACCTTTATTGCGCGCTTTCACAACGTCTACGGTCCCTTCGGCACCTGGGACGGCGGGCGCGAAAAGGCGCCGGCAGCCCTCTGCCGTAAGGTGATCGAGGCAAAGGACACCGGCAAGTACGAGATCACCATCTGGAGCGACGGCCATCAGACGCGCAGTTTCATGTACATTGATGACTGCGTCAAAGGCATTGATCTGATTATGCACTGCGACGCCCTCATCGCCACGCCGATCAATCTGGGGTCAAGCGAGTTGATCGCCATCAACACCCTGGTCAGCATCGCTGAAGAGATCGGCAGTGTAAAGTTAGAGCGACATTACGACCTGAACGCGCCGCGCGGCGTCGCCGGGCGTAACAGCGACAACACCTTCATCTTGCAGACGCTTGGCTGGGAACCCAACATGCCTTTCCGTGCGGGTCTGGCCAAGACCTACGCCTGGATCGAGCAGCAGTACGCCGATCGCAAGGCCGGCAAGCGCACGGTACAGGACTAAGATTGCAGATTTGTTGATTTGCGATTTCCAATTTGCAGATATCAAGATCAGGAGGGATAACAATGGTAGACATGACGATTGAAGCCGGGCCGTTTGCGCCCACGTGGGAATCATTGCGACAGTTTCAGTGCCCCGATTGGTACCGCGATGCCAAGTTTGGCATCTGGTCGCACTGGGGGCCGCAGTCCGTGCCGATGTACGGCGACTGGTACGCCCGGAATATGTACATCGAGGGATCGGATCAGTACCGCTACCACGTCCGCAAGTACGGGCATCCGTCAAAGTTCGGCTACAAGGACGTGGCGCGGCTGTGGAAAGCAGAAAAGTTTGATCCCGAAGGGCTGATGCAATTGTACGTGGCCGCTGGTGCGCGCTATTTCGTGGCCCAGGCCGCGCACCACGACAATTTTCATAACTGGAATTCTCGCCACCCTTGGAACTCCGTCAAAATGGGGCCGCAAAAGGACATTGTCCAAGTCTGGATGGATGCAGCGTTGGCTCACGGGCTGCCCTTTGGCTTTTCCGAGCATATGGGTGCGACGTTTAGCTGGTACACGCCGACCAAAGGCGCAGACAAAGCCGGCCCCTACACGGGTGTGCCTTACGACGGCAGCGACCCGGCCTACGAAGACCTGTATTTGCCCAACCGTGGCGCCAAAGACATCCGTCAGGGCGAATGGTACACCAGCAATTCGTGGTGGCACGAACGTTGGTATACCTACGTCAAAGAACTGATTGACGTGTATCATCCCGACCTGCTGTACTCCGACGGCGGCGTGCCGTTCGGGCAATACGGCTTGAACGCCATTGCCCATCTGTACAACACCAGCGCAAGATTGCACGACGGCGTCAATCAGGCCGTATACAATCAGAAAGACAAGAACGTGGACGTGCTGTCGGTGGGCGTCTTTGACATCGAGCGCAGCCAACGCCCAGATATTTTTCCCTATGTCTGGCAGACCGACACCAGCGTTGGCGACTGGTTTTACAATGTCCGCGATGTGTACAAGACGCCCAAGCAGGTGGCCGAAATGCTGGTGGACATTGTCAGCAAGAACGGGAACCTGCTGCTAAACATCCCGCAACGTCCCGACGGCACGCTCGACGATGAATGTACGTACCTGCTGGAGCGCATGGCGGCGTGGATCAAAATCAACGGCGAGGGCATCTACGGCACGCGCCCGTGGAAGGTGTCCAGCGAAGGGCCATCTTCGGTGATCATCGAGGGCTTTCGCGAGGAGGCCGTGCCCTGGACGATTGAGGACTTGCGCTTCACGGCCAAAGGCAACGTCATTTACGCTTTCCAGATGAAATGGCCGGAGGGCGGGAGGACCGTCGTGCGCGGCCTGGCGCAGGGGGCTGTCGGCACAGTGACGGACGTGACTATGTTGGGCGCCGGCCCGGTCAAGTTCGAGCAGACATCGCGCGGCCTGGCCGTTGACCTGCCGGAGCAAAAGCCATGCGATTACGCCCAGTGTTTGCGGGTGACGCTGGCGTAAACCGTGAGGTGTGAGGCGTGAAACGTGATGCCCTCACGTTTCACGCTTCACGAGATATAACTATGACTGCAAATGTGAAAACCCTTCTCGCCGACACCATTGGCTATCTCCCCTACCGTATGGCATTTGCCGGTGGGTGGATTGACCAGCCATTTGTATCAAGATGCAATCCTGATCCGCCCGGCTCGATGGTGGTAGTCGCCATCGAACCGACATGCCGTTTTATGGATCGCTGCGGAATGGGGACGAGCACGCGCAAGGTGGCCTTGCGCCTGTGGCCCAACGACCTCCCTAACCACGATCCTGCCGCACTGGTGCAGGAATTGTATGCCGAGGAAAACCGCGACCTGGTTGAGCCGTCGGGATCGCAAGACATGATCGGCCTGCTCTATCCCGGCGTCAACCGGCTGGACTATGATTTTGCGCACAAGGGCGGCCTCTTTCCTGCCCACATTGAAACCAACACCGACCCGGCCGTGGCGCGTTGGCTGGAGAGCGTCATCTATTTGGTGCCCATCGCCCAGCGGCCTGCTGGCTATAACCCGCTGGGCATGAAAAACCTCGACCCGGCGTGGATTCGCCGCCTGGGGCAATCGGGCAAGGACTGCTTTGACGCCATCGTAGCGATGGACACCGCCGCGCTCGGCGCTTCGATGAACGAGTGTATGCTTTGTTGGGAAACGATCCTGCCGGACGTGGTTCACCATCACACCCTCACCGTGGACTTGATGACGCTAGCACGCGCCTACCAGGCGCGCTACGCAGGCGCGATGTATTCCGGCTGCGGAGGCGGCTACCTGTACGTCGTTTCTGACGAGCCGGTGTCGGGCGGGTTCCGCGTGCAGGTAAGGGTATGAAAACCTTGCGAAGGTGTGCAAGCCTTTGCAGGGCTAACAAGGAATGAGGATGAACAAAGTTGTTGTGACCGGCGCTTTTGACGACATTCGCTCTCGTGACCTGCGCTTTTTAGAAGAAGCGGCCAGGTTGGGGACGCTGCACGTCTTGTTATGGTCTGATGCCGTAGCGCAAGCCCTGACAGGCCGCGCGCCCAAGTTCCCGGAGGCGGAGCGACAGTATTTCCTGCAAGCCGTGCGTTATGTGGATCGCCTCACGCTGGTCACAGAGCCGCCCGCGCCGGACGCGTTGCCGCAGGTTGCCGGGCTGACGCCGGATGTGTGGGCCACCCGAGCGGCGGAAGACACCCCACAAAGACGCGCCTACTGTGCCGCGGACGGCCTCACTTACCGCGTGCTCACCGATGCCGACCTCGCCGGCTTTGCGAATTTTTCCGTCGAAAGCCCGCCAGACAGAAAAAAAGTCCTCGTCACCGGCTGCTATGACTGGCTGCACTCCGGCCATGTGCGCTTTTTTGAGGAGGTCTCGGCCCTGGGTGACCTCTATGTGGTGGTGGGCAATGACGCCAACGTCGAAATGCTCAAAGGGGCGGGGCATCCGCTGCTCGGGCAGGACGAACGGCGTTATGTCGTGCAGTCCATCCGTTACGTCAAACAGACGTTGATTTCCACCGGCAGCGGGTGGATGGACGCTGAACCGGAAATCGCCAGGATTCGGCCCGACATCTATGCGGTTAACGAAGATGGCGACAAGCCCGAAAAGCGTACGTTCTGTCAAGAACACGGACTGGAGTATGTGGTGCTCAAACGCCTGCCGAAAGAGGGTCTGACGCGCCGGACGAGTACGGACCTGCGGGGGTTCTAACGTGACGACGCAAAGCAGTTCAGTGGTTGTTTTCAATGACGATCATCACGTGTTGCTGATCCTCCGAGAGGATGCACGATTGTGGGCCTTGCCGGCCGGACGACTGGAACCCGGTGAGACGTTTGAGCAAGCCGCCATCCGCGAGGCGCGCGAGGAAACCGGCTACGAGATCGAGTTAGAACGCCTGGTGGGCGAATACTGGCGCCCACAGTTTCCTCACGGAGGAGACAGGCAACGAGTATTCGCCGGCAGAGTCGTTGGCGGCAATCCATCTGAGCATGACTGGGAGTCGCTTGAGGTAAAGTGGTTCCCGTTGAGCGCATTGCCCAGGCGGCTTTTCAGGTTTTCCGGTGAGCACATCCAGGATGCTTGCGCTCATTCTAAAACGCCATTTGAGAAAGAGCAAAGGTTTTCCAGGCCCGAAACTGTGTTCTTGAGTTGCTTTTTTTTGTGGCGTAGAGTACGCAATCTGCTTCTTGGCCGCAAGCGAGATAAACGTCGAACGAAAGGAAAGTGAGCGATGAAAACTGTACCACTCGGAAACACCGAAATTCAAGTCAGCGCGTTCTGCCTGGGCATTCTGTACTATGGGAATCGCGTCGGCCAGGAAATGTCCTTTCGCTTGATGGATCAGTACGTAGCGGCGGGAGGCTTTTTCTTTGACACGGCCAACATCTATTCCTTTTGGCTGCCGGGCTTTCAGGGAGGCGAGAGCGAGACCGTCCTGGGCGAATGGCTGCAAGCGCGCCAGAATCGCTCTCGTTTGTTCATCGCCACCAAGCTTGGCTTTGCCTACCAGGATGTCGAGCGCGGGCTGCGCGCCGATCAGATCGAGCGTGAATGTGAGAAAAGCCTCAAACGGCTGCAGACCGATGTCATTGATCTGTACTATGCCCATGTGGACGATCGGATCACGCCACTAGAGGAAACGATGGAGGCTTTTGATCGCCTGGTCCAAGCTGGCAAGGTGCGCTATATCGGCGCCAGCAATTTCCCAGCCTGGCGGCTGGAAAGGGCGCGTTGGGTGAGCCGCATAAACGGCTGGGCGGAGTACTGCTGCATCCAACAGCGCTATACCTACCTGCGCCCCAAACCCGGAGCCAGCTTTGGTGCCCAGGTCTCCGCCAACGACGATCTGTTGGATTACTGCCAAAGCGAGGGCCTCACGTTGCTGGCCTATTCGCCCTTGCTCAACGGCGCCTACACGCGCGCCGACCGCGCTTTCCAGGAGCAATACCTCGGACCAGACACCGATGCGCGGCTGGCCGCATTGCGCGCCATCGCTAAAGAAACGGGCGCGACGGCCAACCAGATCGTGTACGCCTGGATGGTGCAGAGCGATCCCCCGGTAATCCCCTTGATGACAGCAAGCACAGACGAACAAATGAAAGAAAATCTGGGCGCGTTGAATATCATGCTCAACCCGGAACAGATGGACAGACTAAACCAGGCCTCTGCCTGACCCCAAGACGGCGAAAACTGGTACACGTCCAACTCTTGGTGACACGACAAGTGGTTCGACCACATCAAAGACCCGATCGACAAGTATACCCTCTGCAAGCCGTCCTATGTTTTGTCGCATAGGGCGGCTTGTTGTCTACCCGACAACCACAACCTGCACCAGGTTGGTGGTGCCCGGCGCAGAGCCGGACGCACCGGCGGTGATGACCACCGTATCACCAATTTGCACCAGACTTTTATCTCTGACTACCCGGATTGCCTGGGCGATCATCTCGTCCGTAAACGACGCGCGCGGCGCAAAAAGCGGCGTGACGCCCCAGTAGAGCATCAACTGGCGTTGCACGATCGCGTCGGCGGTGGTGGCAATGATCGGCGACTGCGGGCGGTAGGCCGACATGAGTCGCGCCGTGTAGCCGGAGGTCGTCGGCGTGATGATAGCCGTCGCGTTGACATCGTGGGCGATCTCGCGTGCGGCGCGGGTCACAGCATTGGCGATCGTCGGTGCGTCCTGGAGGGATATAAAATCCAACCCAATGCGGTGTCCCTCTACCTCGCGCGCAATGCGATCCATCGTCCCAATCACCCGCACCGGAAATGAGCCGATCGACGTTTCGCCGGACAACATGATCGCATCGGTGCCGTCTAGGATAGCATTCGCCACGTCAGAGACTTCGGCGCGGGTGGGGCGCGGGTTGCGGATCATCGAATCGAGCATCTGTGTGGCCGTTACCACCGGCATGCCGGCCGCATTGCAGGCCCGAATGATCCGTTTTTGAGCCATCGGCACCTCTTCGGCCGGAATTTCCACGCCCAGGTCGCCGCGCGCGACCATCATGGCGTCCGCCTCGGCCACAATCGCGTCGATATTTTCCAGCGCTTGCGGCTTTTCGATCTTGGCCATCACCGGGATGATCGGTTGATCGGGCGGGGTCAAATCGCGGATCAGCGTCTTGAGCCGGCGCACATCGTCGGCAGTGCGCACAAAAGAGAGCGCCACCCAATCGACCTGCTGCTGGATGGCCCATTCCAGGTCGGTGCGGTCTTTGGGAGTGATCGAACTGATGCCGGGCGGCGTGCGCGGCAGGTTCATGCCCTTGTTCGTTTGCAGGATGCCGCCGTCCACCACCAGGCAGGACACCTCGGCCGCCGCCGTTGAAAGAACTTGTAGCTCGATCATCCCGTCGTCGATCAGGATGCGGTCGCCGGGCTGGACAACCTGGGGCAGATCGGCAAACTGGACGGGCAGTGCGTCCGGGCTTTCGCCGACGATTCCGCGTGTGGTCAGTGTCACGCTCTGCCCGTCGATCAGTTCGACGCCGCCGGCCTGCATTTGCCCGACGCGCAACTTGGGGCCTTGCAGATCGATCAGGATGGCGACCGGTCGATCCATCTCTTCGGACGCAGCGCGAATCCCGGACACGTTTTCCGTGTGAACGCCGAGATTGTCATGCGATAGGTTGAGCCGGGCTACATCCATCCCGGCGGCGATCATCTGGCGCAGTATCTCGGGGGCACGGCTCGCCGGGCCGATTGTGCAAATGATTTTTGTTTTACGCATTGTACCGTCCCTCGTCGATAAACTCTGTAACAACCAGCCTGAGCAAAGCCAGCGCGTGATGCACCACCGGCGCGCTGTTTTCCTGGTCTGTCTGCGCCGCGTCAGGATGCACTGCATCCTGGACAAGATTCCGGCGCACGGCCTGCAAAATGCCGATCACCTGCCGGGCCAGCAGATCGCGCGTCTTGTCGTCGCCACCCTGCCGGACATACTGCCGGTACAAGACAAGTTGAAGCGGACTCCACACCGGGTAGCGCCGGTCGACGGTGCGTCCCACATCGATGACGCCGTTCAACCGCTGCCCGAACCCATCCACCTCGATAGCTCGATCTCCCCAGGTCGGCGTGCGCTCGGCAAAAAAAGCGGCACCTGGGTGCAGGATCAAACGATGTTTCAGATCGTCAGAAAAGTGACTGAACGCCGCATCGATCTGGGCCTCTTGAGACGGCACATCGACCTCGACGATCTTGAGCTTGCCCAGTTTGCGCGTCTGCATCGTGCCGTTGCGACGCAGCACAAAACCAGGTTTTAACCCGGCGCGTTGGCCCAACGCAGCACAGATCGCCTCAAAAGCGGTCCAATAGCACAAAAACTGCTGGATTTCGGCCTCCGGCCCCACTTCGATGCCTTGCGCCAGATGGATCATCGCCTGCACAATCGAGCTCTGGAAAGGAAATTCTATCATTCGACCTCACATCAGGGGTATCTTGTTTGCCACAACAGTACCACAGGCAGTGGTACCTGTCAAGCCAGATTCGACACTGTTCAGATATAGGTGTAAAATACCCATTACTCGCGTTTCCCCCGCATCTCGCACAGAAAAGGAGCGTCTGATGTATAAATTCGGTCAGGAAGAACTGGAAGCCATCGGCAAGGTTTTGGAATCGGGCTGGCTGTTCCGCTACGGCGGTGAGAGCCAAACGCTGCGCCAAGTAGAGCAGTTTGAGCAGAAATGGGCCGAACGGATGCAGGTGCCCTATGCCGTCGCCGTTACTTCGGGCACAGCGGCGTTGATCTGCTCGCTGATCGGGCTGGGCATCGGGCCAGGCGACGAGGTGATCGTGCCCGGTTATACGTTTATTGCCACGGCAGCCGCCGTGCTCGATGCGCGCGCCGTGCCGGTGATCGCCGAGATCGACGAGACGCTGACCCTCGATGTGGCCGACGTGCGTCGTAAAATTACGCCGCGCACCAAAGCGATCATTCCCGTGCACATGGCCGGCATCCCCTGCAACCTCGGCCCGCTGCTCGAACTGGCCCGCGAACACGGTTTGTACGTGATCGAAGACGCCTGCCAGGCGATCGGCGGGGCATACCGGGGACAGCCGTTGGGCTGCCTGGGCGACGCGGGCGCGTACAGCCTCAACTATTACAAGATCATCGGCATAGGCGAGGGCGGCGTCGCTGTGACCCGCGACCGCACCGTTTTCGACCGCATGCGCATGCATCACGACTGCGGAGTCAGTTTTTGGGGGCGGAACGAGGGCACTCGGATCGAATTTATTCCCGGCATCAACTACCGGATGAGCGAAGTGCTCGGCGCGTTCGCACTGGTGCAGTTGAGCCGCCTCGACACCTTTCTCGGCGGCATGCGTCCGATCAAAAAACAAGTCTACAAAGCCGTATCGGGCGCGCTGCCCCCCGCCCCGCAAAACGACGCCGACGGCGACTGCGGCACGACGCTGCACCTGCAATTCGGCGACATCGACACGGCGGCGCGTTTTGAGGCGGCATTGGAAGAACGCGACGTCGACGCGGGGCGGCCGATCAACACCGGGCGTCACGTCTATGCCAACTGGGAATTTGTGATCAATCGCGCCAACGTCAGCCCCAAGTGGGATGTCTGGAGTCCGCCGCACTATACCGGCGACGTGACCTACAGCAAAGATATGTGCCCCAACACGCTGGACATCCTGGCCCGCACGGTCGCCATTGCCACCGATCCATTCTGGACGGACGACCAGGTGCGCGAGCTGATCGCCAAACTGCTCGACGCGGCAGAAGCGATATAAAGCAAAGGAGGTGTTCTATGTTCTTTTTCGACTGCAACGTTTCTTTTGGCCGCCCCAGCGTACCGGCGCTGAGTTACGCTGAGACCGCTCAAACCCTGCTCGATGAGATGGATCACAACGGCATTGACGAAGCGCTGGTTACCTGCGCCGCACAGCATGACGAGTCGCCGCTGATCGGCAACCCATTGCTGATCGAGCAGATCAAGGGCCAGCCGCGACTGCACCCTGCCTGGGCGATCCTGCCTGCGCAGACAGGCGAGATGCCGGTCGATGATCTGCTTGCCGGCATGCGCGAAAACAGCGTGCGCGCGCTGTGGGCCTGGCCGGCCGAGCACCACTATCTGCTCGACGTGATGACCTTTGGGCCACTGCTGGAAACGCTGGTCGCGCGCCGTATCCCGCTCTTTGTGCCATTGACCGAGTTTGGCTGGTCGGCGATCGGCGCGCTGCTGGCCGATTTTCCCGAACTGACCCTGGTCGCCACCGATCAGTCGGTGTGGGGCGAAGACCGTTATTTTCGTCCATTGATTGAAAAATACCCCAACCTGTATCTGGAAACCTCGCATTATGAACTGGCACACGGACTGCGCGATTTTGTGAATACCTACGGTGCGGAGCGATGGCTTTTCGGTTCGCAATATCCCACGCGCTATATGGGCGGTGCACTGATGCAGCTCTTGCACACCGACATCGACACAGACGCGATCGCGGCCATTGCCGGCGGCAACCTGAAACGCCTGCTGACGGAGGTGCGGTTATGAAACCGGCCAACGAATCGAGATTGTTACAAACATTCTGGGCGCAAGGCCGCGTCGCTGACTGCCCGATTTTCGACACCCACGCTCACTACGGGCCATTCAATGGCATCTATTTTCCTGGACGCGGCGAGGCGGCGGCGATGCTGTCGGTCATGGATCGTGCCGGCGTGCGGCTGGCCGTGGTCAGCGGGCACACGGCGCTGGTCGATCCACTGCGCGGCAATGAACTGGTCGCCGATCTGATCGCCACCCACCCGGATCGCTTTCGCGGCTACCTGGTGATCAACCCCAACTACCCGGAGCAGGCCCAACGCGACATTGCCGGATTCGACTTCTGGCAGACGCGCGGCTTTGTTGGGTTCAAGATTCACCCCAGTGGGCACAAATACAGCCTGACCGGCGACGGCTACCGCCCCCTGTTCGAGTTTGTCGATGCGCAGCGCATCCCGGTGCTGTCGCACACCTGGGGCGCTGACGGCCTGTGCGGCACCCGGCAGGTGCGCGAGATCGTCGAAACCTATCCCAATGTGCCTTTTTTGGCCGGACACTCGTGCTATGGCGACTGGAAGAACGCAATCGCCCTGTCGGCGGCACACCCCAACCTGTACCTGGAGCTGACCGCCGCCTATGCCTACAACGGCCTGTTGGAGCGGATGGTCGCCGGCTGCGGCGCGCACAAGGTGCTGTTTGGCAACGATCTGCCCTGGTTTGACTCGCTGTACGCCGTGGGCTGCGTGCTCGGCGCGCGCATCACGGACGAGGATCGGCACGCGATCCTGCATCGCAATGCCGAGCAGCTTTTCGAAATATAAAGGTAAGGCAGCGTGGTCATTCCGCTCCTCAAAACCAAGCTCTATATCCCTCCACTTCGCCCCGGGTGGGTCTTCCGACCCCATTTGGTCGAACGGCTGGATGCGGGGTTGCGTCTGGGGTGCAAGCTGACCCTCCTCTCTGCTCCAGCCGGTTTCGGCAAGACCACACTGCTTAGCGAATGGATCGCCGGCTGCGCACAGGATACGCGCGTCGCCTGGATTTCTCTGGATCAGGAGGACAACGATCTTGCCCGACTCCTCGCCTACCTGGCGGCAGCGATCCAGACAGTCGAGCCCGGCTTGGGCCAGAACGCCCTGGCACGGGTGCAACCATCGCAGCCGCCAGATACTGAAGCCATGCTGATCGACCTGATCAACGTTCTGGCCGATTGTCGTGGCGCTATTGTGCTCGTGCTGGACGACGGTCACGAGATCGCGGCAGATGTTGTCCACAATGCACTGACCTTTTTGCTCGATCATCTGCCCCCGCACGCCCATATGGTCATCGCCACCCGCGTCGATCCACCCTGGCCGCTGGCCCTCCTGCGCTCGCGCCAGGAAATGATCGAGCTGCGCGCCCAAGACCTGCGCTTTACTCTTGAAGAGGCGGCGGCCTTTCTCAACAACACGCTGGGGTTTGCGCTGTCGGCAAAGGATATTGCCGCGCTCGACGCGCGCACGGAAGGCTGGATCGCCGGGCTGCAGATGGCGGCGCTCTCGATGCGCGGGCAAGAGGACGCAGCGGCCTTTATCCAGGCCTTCAGCGGCAGCCATCGCTTTGTCCTGGACTACCTGGTCGAACAGGTGCTCGATCAACAAGACGATGCGCTGCAAACGTTCCTGCTCCAGACCTCGATCCTCGAACGCCTGACCGCGCCCCTCTGCGATGCGGTGGTGCAAGAAGGTGGGTTAGCCAATTCTCAGACCACACTGGACTATCTCGACCGCGCCAACCTGTTCGTGGTGCCCCTGGACGACGAGCGGCGCTGGTATCGCTATCACCATCTTTTTGCCGACCTGCTGCGCAGGCGACTTGCAAGCCTGCATCTCGAGCAGGTCGCCGAGGGCCACGTGCGGGCCAGCGCGTGGTACGAGAGCCAGGGATCGATTCACGAGGCGATCTCGCACGCGCTGGCAGCAGCAGACTATGAGCGGGCGGCCCGTCTGGTGGAGCGATATGGCGGGCAGGCCCTGATGCGCGGCGAAGTGGTGCGCGTCGACCGCTGGATCGATGCCTTGCCCGAAGAAATGGTTCGCGCCAGGCCGCTGCTCTGCCTGGCGCGCGCCTGGACCTTGGGCAGTGTTTCCGAAACGACCGATCGCGCCATATCCTGGATGGAACGCGCGCACGCCCTGTCAGCGGCAAACCCGCGCCCCCTCAGCGATCCCGGCAGTCCCTATCGCACCGATCACGAAATGATCAACGAGAATGCACGCTTTTTCCGTATCACCATCGCACAGCGACAGGCAGCGCCAGAAAAAGTGGTTGTCCTTTGCCTGGAAGCGCTGCAGACGCTTCCGGAGGCGGACACGTACACGCGGAGCGCCATCACCTTTTATCTCGCCCAGGCCTACCAGCGTTTGGGCGACCGGGAAGCTGCGGAGCGGGCGCTTGGGCAAGCCAGGCAGCTTGGGTTGATCGCCGAAGGGCACGCCGTCGCGCTCGTCGTGGCCGGGATCCAGGCGGGAGAGGCCTGGGATCGGGGCGACCTGCACGCTGTGGCCCGCATTTGCCGGGAGGCGATCGCCTCGCTGGTCCGGCCCGCCGAGCAAACAGGCGAGCCTGCGCCCTATGCCTGCCTGATCGATGTCTACCTGGGCAGGACGCTGGTCGAGTGGAACGAGTTGGAACAGGCGGAACCGCTTCTCTTGCGCGGCATCGAGTTGGCCGAGCGGATCGCGGAGCCAGGCGTGCAGGTTGACGGCTGTCGCGATCTGGCCCGGCTGCACTGGATGCAGGGCAATTTTCAAGAGGCGCACGCCTGGATGGACAAGGCCCTGCAAGCATGCCGTTGGGATGCGGGCTATCTCCACGCGCTGCACGCCCGCATCTGGCTGGCGCAGGCCGAGAACGATCCGCGCTGGCTGGATGAGGCCATCCAATGGGCGGATGGATGCGCGCTTGCCGATCCAGGAGAATACAGTTGGGAGTTACAGAGCCTGGTGCGGGTGCGCATCGCTCAGTATCGCGCTCACGGAAAACCAGATCTGCTGCCGGTTCTGGCCGTGCTTGACGGACACATTGAAGCTCCAGCAGACAAGTCGAGCGGATGGCAGGCTGAAGTGTTGGCACTTGAGGCGCTCCTCCTCTATGTGCTGGGGCGGACGGCGGAGGCTATGCCGCCGTTGGCACGCGCGCTCACAATTGCCCAAACGACAGGACACGCGTTGATCTTTCTGGAGCACGGCCCGCCCATGATCGAGCTGCTGCGCGAGGCAGTGCGCCGTGATATCGAAACGGGCTACGCGCGCCAACTCATGGCTGCGTTCGAGGCCAGGGGGTGCGCCGGCCAGCACATGCCGTCGCCCGGAGCCAAACCTGCCGCGCAAACTGCCCCGATCGAGCCGCTGAGCGAGCGCGAGCTGCAAGTGCTGCGCCTTTTGAAAAGCGCCCTGACGCAGCGTGAGATTGCCGATCAGCTTTACCTCTCGGTCAACACGGTCCGCTCCCATGCCAAAAACCTCTATGCCAAACTGGGAGCCCGCAGCCGGATCGAAGCAATCGCCCGCGCCGAGGAACTGGGCCTGCTGTAACCTGGT
>JAFGEY010000496.1 GCA_016931365.1 Anaerolineae bacterium | reverse complement strand
GACTCGTCGATCAGGTCGATGGCCTTGTCGGGCAAAAAGCGGTCCGAGATGTAGCGATGCGACATCGTCGCCGCGGCGATGCACGCGCTGTCCTGGATGCGCACGCCATGATGAACTTCGTAGCGCTCTTTCAAACCGCGTAAAATGCTGATCGTATCCTCGATGCTCGGCTCCGTCACCATCACCGGCTGGAAGCGACGCTCCAGCGCGGCGTCCTTTTCAATGTACTTGCGATACTCGTCGAGCGTGGTCGCGCCGATGCAGTGCAGTTCGCCGCGCGCCAGCATCGGCTTGAGCATGTTGCTGGCGTCCATCGCGCCTTCGGCGGCGCCGGCGCCAACCACCGTGTGCAGCTCGTCGATAAAAAGCACCACCTGCCCTTCGCTCTCGGTCACTTCTTTGAGCACCGCCTTGAGCCGCTCTTCGAACTCGCCGCGATACTTGGCGCCCGCCACGAGCGATCCCAGATCGAGGGCGACGATTTTTTTATTTTTCAACCCTTCGGGCACGTCACCGCGCACAATGCGCTGGGCCAGCCCTTCGGCGATGGCCGTCTTGCCCACCCCGGCCTCGCCGATCAAAACCGGGTTATTCTTGGTGCGCCGGCTGAGCACCTGGATCACGCGGCGAATCTCTTCGTCGCGCCCAATTACGGGGTCGAGTTTGCCACCTTGCGCCAACTGGGTCAGATCGCGGCCATATTTTTCGAGCGATTGGTAGGTCGTCTCTGGATTCTGGCTGGTCACACGCTGCGCCCCGCGCACCTGGGCCAATGCGCCGTAAATGGCATTCCTGTCGATGCCGTTTTGAGCCAGCAGCTGCGCCGCTTCGCCGCCATGCCCGTCGGCCAACGCCATCAGCAGGTGCTCGGTCGATACGTAATCGTCACGCATCTGCCGCGCTTCTTTTTCGGCCTGATTGAGAACGCGGCTCAACGCACTGGACATGGTCAGCCGCGACGATGCCCCATAGACGCGCGGCCTGCCGGCCAGCATCTTGCGCGCCTGCTCGGCCAACTGCGTCGACGAAATGCCCATCTTTTCGATCACCTGCGGCACCACGCCATCCTGCTGCGCCAGCAGTGCGGACAGCAAGTGCTCCGGCTCGATCTGGCTGTGGTTCAATTCTTCGGCCACCGACTGCGCGCCGAGAACGGCCTCCTGGGCTTTCTCAGTATATTTGTTCAAATCCATAGTTAATGCCTCCACGCGATATCATTTTTAGGCATAGTGTAAACCCGGCACATTAGACCGAGATAGGAGCAAGATTAGAATTGCATAAGAGACGGGCCCTGCTTGCAAATCTCGTCGTAATCGAGTAAACTTGGCCTCTATGAAAATCTCACCCATTCATTTTATCATACTTTTTGTTTCAGAGCTGATCCTTCTGTCAGCATGCACGCCCCAACCAGACACAACGACCGAACCGACCCAGACATTGCGGCCTGTACTACCTACGTCTACAGCGACGACGACGCCAACTGCAACTGCTACGCAGTTGCCCACTCCCGCCGCGACAGCGACGGCAACACCCACAGCGATACCGACGCCCACAGCAACGCAGACCATCCCTCCAACACCGACACCCACGCCGCATCCGCTGGCCCACAGCCTCATCGCATTCAGCGCACGCATCGATAACAACTGGGACATCTATGCTGTCGATCCGGCAACCGGCGCGCGCATCCGCCTCACCGCCGATCCGGCCGAGGATCGCTTTCCAGCCTTTTCGCCCGATGGAAAACAGTTAGCGTTTGCGTCAAAACGAAACGGCTACTGGAACCTCTACCTGCGCTCCTGCGATGGGATGATCCTGCCCATCACCAACCAGGACGCCTATGTTGGCGCGCCCGCCTGGTCGCCTGATGGTCTGAAACTGGCTTATGAAAGTATGCAAGACGGCAACCTAGATATATGGTTGTTCGATATACCTGGCGCTGGAACATTCACCAACCTCACCGCCGACTCACTCCGCGCTGACGGTATGCCCGCCTGGTCGCCCGACGGCACACAGATCGCCTTTACTTCCTGGCGCAACGGCGACGCTGACCTGTTCGTATTGAACCTTGAAACGGGCGAGACGCGGCAGGCGACGTCGATGTCTACCGATGAGGAACTGCTCGGCTGGCACAACGACACGCTGCTCTACAGCCTGATCGACGGCGAGAAACAGGACGTGTACGCCCGCCCGGTTGACGCCGATCCCGAGTCGCCCGGCACGCGGCTTACACGATGGAACGTGGTCAGTACGGCCACCGCATCGCCCAATGGCGATCATCTTGCTTATTTGCTGCGCTATACGCACGGCACGCGGCTGCTCGTGCAGCAAATCACGGGCGAATGGGACCTGCCGGCCTACTTGAGCGAAGATCTGGTCATCGGCGGGCCGCTGAGTTGGGCCTCGACGCAGGTTGATTGGCCGGAAGCGCACGGCGATCCCCTGGTGCTATACGAAGAAAAGACGAGTCCCGGCCATGGCTCACCGTATGATATGGTCAGAATTGAGGGTGTGGATGTGGGCAATCCCTGGCTCAGCGACCGGGCGAACGATTCCTTTATCGCTCTGCGCCAGCGCACGATCGACGAATGCGGGCGCGACTTTTTCGCGCAACTGTCGGACGCCTGGCGCGACATCGGCTATGACAGCGGCTATTCGTCTTATACAAGCTGGCACAAAACTGGGCGGGCCATTGACACGCTTCTGGACTATCTGTCGCCCGACCACAGCAAGCGTTGGTTGGAGGTGGTTCTGGAGCCGGGCGGCGGTGAAGTGTATTGGCGGCTCTATCTTTACTGCGCCAATCAAGACGGCAGCCAGGGGATGCCCCTACGCACCCGGCCCTGGGACCTCACTGCTGACGCGCGCCAGGCACTCACCGGCGGGCGGCGCAAAGCGTTGCCCACCGGTTACTATGTCGATCTGACCGACCTGATGGCACAGTACGGTTGGCTGCGCATCGCCGCACACGACAGTCCCGATTTTCACTGGCACAATAATTTCATCGCCGTGGAGCACTGGCATTTTCAGAAAACCGATGAACTTTTATGGTACGATGCGATGCTGGAAGTGTTTGAGCCTGCCCTGGTTGAACAATATCACCGTTGGGAAATCCAGCAGGAAAAAGGGATGCCCCTCTGGCTGACCGTCGCCAAAGGCATCCCTGTCCCCCGGCGCGAGCGCAAGTGGCTGGATCGAATCGTGCCCTGATAGACCAGTGTGCCCTGGCAAGGCAGCCGCACATCAATGTGTCATAACGGTGGCACTAATGTATTTCTAATGAAAATCAAAGGAAAAACTAATGTTTATCTGGTATAAATGCAATGGCATTCTTTTAGAGGCCGGCCAATGAGATCGAGGCTTTTTATCGGCATCTTGTTGCTGTGGGCAGGGATCAGCCTGCTTGGATGTACGTTTGTGCCCGCCGCAGCTACAATCGTATCACCGCCAACAGCCATCTCACCCACGCCAACGCGCCAAGCACCGCCCACATCGGACAGTGCACAAGCTGGCACGCCCAATGTAGGCGCGCGCAAAGGGGACATCGCACCCGATTTCACGCTCGATAGCCTGAACGGCGATCCCGTGTCGCTCAGCCAGTTTCGCGGGCAGCCTGTGTTGATCAATTTCTGGGCCGTGTGGTGTGGTTTTTGCCGCGTCGAAATGCCTGACATCCAAAAAGTATATGACGCATACAAGGATCAGGGATTTGTGGTCCTCGGCATTAATGTCGGTGAAGACGCCCAGCACGTCGAGCCTTTTGTGCAAGAGACAGGCGTGACCTTTCCCCTTCTCTTTGACCGTGACGGGCAGGTGATGAGAGCGTACCGCATGCGCGGACTTCCATCCACGATCATCATCGATGCGGACGGCGTGATCCGCACCATCCACATCGGTCTGATCGACCAGGAACAACTCGTCGGCTACCTCAAACAGATGGGAGTCGAGCCATTGTGAGCGATCAACGCCCTCCCGTCACCGGCTGGCAGCGTGACCTGGTGCTCTTTATCGACCGGCAAATCATCAAATTGGCCCAGCATTGGCTTGCGGCGTTCAATCTGCTGATCGGCGTCTATCTACTGCTGCCGATCCTGGCTCCGGTGCTGATGGCTTCCGGTGCGCCGCGCCTCGGACGTGCCATCTATGTCCTGTATGCGCCAGCCTGCCACCAACTTCCGCAGCGATCTTTTTTTCTCTATGGCCCGCAGGCCACCTTTACGCTCGACGAATTGTGGGCGCTCGGTGAGGTTGATAGCGACAATCCCTTTGTGCTCAAGCAGTTTTTGGGATCGGCTCAGGTGGGTTTCAAGATGGCCCTTTGTGTGCGCGATGTCGCCTTGTATGGTGGATTGCTGACCGGCGGACTGCTCTTTGCCCTGCTGCGCAAGCAACGCAAACCGATCTCATTGTTAGTTTATGGCCTGTGCTTGCTGCCGATGGTGATCGACGGCGGCACACAGTTAATTGGCCTGCGCGAAAGCAACTGGATCCTGCGGCTGATCAGCGGCGGGATAGCGGGCATCGCTACCGTTTGGCTGCTGTACCCGCACATCGAAAATGCCTTCGACGAAGTCCGCTGGCGCGCCCAGACACAGGTCAAAAAAGCATAGGCTGCGCTCCGAAAGTGCCTTATTTGTTCTCAGCACCGACCTGTGCTATAATCTCTGATCTGGGGAACCAAAATGGTTGGTCGAGATAACAATGTCATCACCACCCTGCGCACGAGGCAGCACATCGATCAAGAAATTGCCAAATTGCTGCAGGCCAAGTCGGAAAGCGAGTTTAATGCGCAAGCCGAACGGATCACAGCAAGTGGTGATCAAGTTATCCCGGTGATCTTGAACAATCTAAAACGCGCAACACCGCAAATGCTCAATGTGCTGGGTATGCTTGCCGCACTTTGCCCGGATCGAGACCAGATTACCGATCGGCTGTACGACATCGCCGCAGACGAAACGCAGCCGGACCGCCATCGCATCTCAGCGTTGTTGATTCTGGAGCGCCATCTTGGCGAAGAGCCTGACCCGTCCCTGGTCAGTTCGCTGGACGATCCACAAGCCCTGGTCAAAGAATCGGTGCAAGAGATGTTGGCCGAAGCGGAAGCCGATCCGCTGATCCTGCTCGATTATATGCGCGGCCTGTCGGAGCAATCCGAAGACGTGCTCGAAAACGTCGTTGAAACGCTTTTGCTCATCGGCCAAGAGCGCGCTGTACGCATCCTGTGCTTGCTCGCGCAAGACGAGCCCGAGTCACTCGCCCAGGCTGCACTGCATGCTCTGGGCAAGATTGATCGCTCTGAAGCAGTACGGGGGCTGCAAACGCTGCAAGCGATGCTCCCACCATCCAGACTGCCGACGTGCGAGCGCAGCCTGCGCAAATTGGCTTTCAAGGGTGTTCCGATCGAGCCGCTGCCGCCAGTCAATGCAGACTGGCGCACGCTGGTCAGCGCGCCGGACGGCGAAGGTAATCGCGTGGTCTGGTTTTTGCGCCAACCCGACAAGGCAGGCCATCATCTCTTTTGGGGTGTTTCGACGGACAGCAACAGAGGCATCGTCCAGGCCTATGGAAACGCGCTAGTGCCATCGGGCGTGCTGCCGCCGCTTCAGCCGCAGGGATATATTCACAGCGTCTCGCCCGAAGACGGTCTAGTTATGTATATGCTGGAGACCGACTTGGAGTATGGGCGCAGGATTGTGCGAGAGGGTGTGCAACGCACGCTGGCACTCGGCGAACAACCGCCGGTCGAGTATCTGTTGTTGGGCACCTTTATCTGGGCTTATGCGCCAGACCAGGACCCTATTGCCATCCCAGACAGACCCGCCGCTGATCGTACGAACAACCTGGTCTCGGAATCGGCCAACTTGCTCGCACATCCGGCCTTTCAAACCTGGTTTGTCTATGGCGACCGGGTAATCCAAAAGGCGCTGGCCCTGATGCGTCGGTCGACTGCCAGACCCGAAGCCAATATGGCCCGTTGGACGGCCCAACTGGCCGAAGACCATTTTGACGAGCAAACCATTACGCGATTACAGATACAGCTTGAAGCCAGTGCCGAATGGCTGTTTCGAGCCAGACAAACTCATCTCGCGCAGGTGGCGTTTGCTGCGGCAGCAGCATTGACCGAGATACCGCCCAACGCACATCCATTCACACTGCGAATGGCCGAGCGTGGAATCGAGATCGTGCTCGAGCAACTGCATCGACAACTGGGGCTCTCTCCAGACTAGCACACACTTGATTGTGTTTAAAATCGTCAAGCCAACGCCCAACCAACCAGGCTGAGAAGAAAAAGTCTCGATCATAGAATCGTACTTGACGATTCTGATGCTATCGCCTGCGAGTTTGACGTTTCACCGCCATAGCGCCTTATTTCCGGTTATTGCTGAAAGAAAACTTTACAAAGGAGAAGTAAGAAATGCCACATCTGGGTGTATGGGAACTGGTCATCATTTTGGTCATTGTCCTGATCATTTTCGGCGCCAGTCGTCTGACTGACATTGGCAAAGGGTTAGGCGGCGCGATTAGCTCCTTCCGCAAAGAAGTCAAAAAAGGAGCTGAGGAAAAGCCAAAGGAAGAGGAAAACGAGTAAGCCTCTTTCCACCCGAAATGCAGAGCACGCAGCCTTGCACATTGGCTGCGCGCTCTGCATTTTTATCCTGCCCGGAATCAGGCCAAAACGCCCTGTACCGTGCCCATCAATTCTTGGATGGGAAATGGCTTGCGCAAATAACGCTGCGCATCGAGTTGGTATGCTTCATATTCGATCTCGGGCGAGCCATAGGCGGTGATCAGGATCGTCTTGGTCTCTGGACAAAGCTGGCGCATACGGCGGATCAATTCCAGGCCATTGATGCCCGGTAGTCGAAAATCGGTCACCAGCAGGTCAAACGGCTGCTGTTCAATCTGCCGCAAGGCCAACTCGGCCGAAGCGATGATGTGAATTTCGTATTCATCGCCCAGGCCGGTCAACCCCTCGCGCAAAAAGAAAGCCACTCTGGATTCATCATCCACAATCAAAATGCGTTTGCGTTTCAATCTGATCCTGCCTATCGTGCGAACTCTAGATTAGTATCCCTATCATATCACACAAGCTGGAGCGCGCCGATTACGCCTCGATAACAGAATGTTACAGTTCGTCTATCGAATCAGAACCGCTTCATACGCACCCACAGTTTGCGCAGCCCGGCGATCGACAGCATGTCATCGCGCAGGATACGCCACGCACGGCGCGGGGTGAAGGCGTAAAAGCGCAAATAGGCCCACTTTTTATACAGGTTGAGCTGCCAGCCGGGCAATACATCATCTGATTTGTACACCGAGTGGCTGTAATAGTTGAAATCTTCAAGGCCATCGCCGACCTGCTCCTTGGTCTTGTCCCACAGATAGGTACCGGGCAGCGGCGTGGTAATGTTGAATGCGGCCTCGTCGATGGGCAAACGTGCGGCATATTCGATGGTGGTCATAACCTCACGGCGCGTTTCGGTCGGTGCGCCGAGCATGAAATAGCCCCCCACGCGTAGCCCCAGTTTTTTGCAGATCGACGCCGCCTGGCGTACCTCCTCGACGGTAATGCCTTTGTTATACCACTCGTCGAGGATACGCTGCGATCCACTTTCGATACCCATGTTGACCTGCACCAATCCCGACCGAGCCATCTCTTCCACCAGATGCGGGTTCTTGACCACCAAATCGGCGCGGACGTTGCAGCCCCATTTGTAGCCCAAACCGGAATCGCGCAGGCTGGTCGCAAATTCCATCGCCCAACCATTGTGGGCGATAAAAGTATCATCTTCGAGCATAAACGCATCCAGACGATATTTCTCGCGCAATTCACGCAGTTCGTCGATCACGTGGGGCACAGGACGACGGCGCAGATGCTTGCCGAAAATCTGATCCAATGTCGGCTGGCAGTAGGTGCAGGAAAACGGGCAACCCCGCGAGGCGATCATCGATGTGCCGCGCAGTTCCGGCGAAGCGGCAGTCAGGCTGTACCAAGCGCGGGCATAGGCTTCCATATCGACCAGGTCGCGCGCCGGGTGAGGCAAAATGCTCAGATCGTGGATCGGCATACGCGGCCCATTGCGCACGATTTCGCCGTCCTTTTTGTACCAGATGCCCGCCACCCCCTCCGGATCACCGCCCCGCTCGACCAATTCGCGCATCGTCTCTTCGCCCTCGCCGAGACAGATCATGTCCACAAACTCCTGGCTCAGGCTGTGCTCGGGCAGCACGGTCGGGTGCGGGCCGCCCCACAGAACGATCGGCCTGCTCGAGGCGCTGTGCGCAATGCGCGAGGCTTCGATCGCATCGCGCAGCATCGCCGTCATCACCGAAACACCGACAATATCATAGTTACCCGTTTCGATGCGCTCGCGCATCATCTCGGCCGGGCGGGCATAAAACGTGGCATCGATCACATCTACCTGCACACCGGACACCTTTTCTCGCAGGTATGCCGCCAGCGATAAAATGCCCAACGGCGGCTGCCCGGAAGGATAGTGGGTTCTGGGAAAAACAAAGGCTATTTTCAAAGTCTTGCTCCTCATCCGCGTTTATCTTTGTCTATTTGCGGTCTTGTTTATAAATCAGTGCGCTGCCGCAAGCCCATCGCGCCGTCGATCAAGTACAAAATGCCACCGATCAGGCCGGGCACAACCGTCTGCGACACATAACGAGCCAGGGACATCGCCGTTGCCAGCTCCTGGGGCACGTCAACCGTGCCATACATCAGGCTGTACACCGCCTCACCGACGCCCAGCCCACCCACCGAGGGCACCAGCAGCGCCATTGCCAGGATGGGCGAATACACGAAAAAAGTGCCCAGCGGCAGATCGACGTTCAGGCTGCGCGCCAGCAGAAAATTGACCGCAATCGTCATGGTGCTAAAAATCAACGACACGCCGCAGGCCTGCGCCAGCGCGCAATAGCCGCAGCCGCTCACCGCCCGGTAGAATCGTTCGAGTTTGGCCTGTCCGGGCAGGCGAACTCGCCGCCCCAGCCAAAGAACGAGCGGCGTGCCCATCGCCAGCCAGCCGCCAGCCACAACGCCGATGCCGACAACGGCGACCAGCAGAGCCATTTGCGGCGGGATAGCTCGCGCGCCAAACGGCAGCGCGATCAGGCCCATCACAAACATCGTCCACAACCCGCTGGCGCGATCCACCAGCACGGTGCCGGCCGCTTCAGGCGTGCGCGCGTTGTGCCGGGCCAATTCGACGATGCGCACCGCGTCGCCGCCCAGACCGGTGGGCAGAAAGGCGTTAAAAAAGGTGCCCACGAAATAAAGCTTGATCAACCGCCGCAAAGGCACGTCAATACCCAGGCCGCGCAGCAGAACCAGCCAGCGCACGCCGCGAATGGCAACGCCGGCAATGGAGAGGATCAGCGCCACGATGACATAATTCCAGCGCACCTCGCGCACCGCAGTGACCAACGTAGGCCAGTCCAGAGTCAACAGCACGTAGGCCAGTGCGCCGAGGCTGATGGCGATCTTGAGCAGATTAAATAGGATGGAGCGGGTTCGGGATTTCAGCGTTTGCCCTCTGCTCTCTTTTGTTGGCGCAACAGCACCACGACAACGGTGACGATCACCGCCGCCAGGCTCACAAAACAGCACAACACACCCGACAAAAGGATGATCAGTTCCCAAATGCCAAGGTTGGACATGCTCATTTCCCTTCTACTTGCACCGGCGCCAACAGCACCCGGTCAGCGACAGCTTGACCACCGACCAGCACTGGCAAGCGCTCTGTCGAGCGTTCCGTTATGTGGCGGTATACGCCCACCTCGACAAATGTCTCGCCCGGCACGCCCTCACCCACCTGGAAGCGATGCACCTGCACGGCCACATCACCAGGCCGCCAGCCGGTCGGTGGGCAGTCGAGCACGTCGGCGCCGCCGATCACCTGCCCGTTGCGATCGAGCAGGTGGACAAAGGTGTCCCAATCGTCCTGCTCCTGCACGGTGCGCAGTGCGCGCCAATAAGTCACCAATTCAACCTCATCGTCCGGTTTGAACATCGTTTGGTCAAAACGATACGCTATAAGCGTCATCACATCACCAAACGTCGCGCCATCGGCCAATGGCTGGCGCAGATCGGGCCGGGTGAATTGTGTTTCGGAGCTGACCCACAGCGGCGATGCAGCCCGCAACGTTGCCAACCGCGCCGTCAGCGACTCGCCACCCTGCCAGCGCCAAACCTCAAAATAAGGGTTTTCATCGCTAGGCCGCAGATCGCGCCGCTCGAGCAACGCCGCATTGGCCTCAAACTCACCCCGTAGCGCCACATCGAGCGAAGTCAGCGCCGAGAACACAAATCGCGCCTCCCCCTCGCCCGGATAAACAACACAGCCGCGCCCGTCGAACCAGCGATCGGCAATGTCATAACGCGCCGAGACATAGCGGAAAATCCACGGATCGTGGTAATAGAGCGGGTGGAGTGCCGAAAAAGCCACCGCGCCGCTCTCAGACTGATCGCCCAGGTATTTGGCCGCGGCAACCATGTTCTGGTTGTGAATGTTGCGCGTCTCATACCGGTTGGGCCAATCGACAAAATAGGTATGGCCGGAGCGCCAGCCTTCGTCCGCGAGCAGAGCCATCACCAGTACAAGCCACACAACGCGCACCCAGGCTTGACGCTTGCCGTTTGACGCCGAATGTCCCATCGCCCATTGTAACAAGGCCGCCAGGCTGAAGGCCAGGAATATGTACACCACCGGCTGGTCCTGCAATGTGCGCCAGAAAATACCCTCATTAGTCGTCACCAGCCCGGAAAACATCCCCGCCGGAAACCACAGCAGCAAAAAGGCATAGCGCGCATCTTTCCAGCGCCAGATGGCGATCAACAGCCCGGCGTAAAAGACGATCGACCCGGCCCAGTCAAAGATCGGACGCTCCGGGATGTTGTAAACCCAGAACGTGTCTCCCACCCAGGAAAAGACGCGTACTCCGTTCCACAGATGGCGCAAGAGGCGGTCGGGTTTGCCCTGGAAAAACTCGCGTATCGGCCCCATCATCCCATCAAAGCGCACCTGATCGCCGGGGTTCTGCGCCAGGTACAGGCCGATCGGCAGCGCGATCAAGGCCGCGACGACCAGCATCACCACAAAACCCCACCACGTCTTTTTGAGCAGCGCACGCTGTTTTTTCAAGAACAACATATAAATCGCAAACACGGGGAACACGGCCCAGGTCACCCGCGCGGGGAGGTAGGTGTAAAAGGTCAAGCCGAGGAAAAAACCGGCCAGGATGAAAAAAAAAGTGGCGAGTTGCGGGTTGCGAGTTGCGAGTTGCGGACGGCTCTCCAACTCGCAACCTTGGGCTTTCAACTCGTAGCCCGATGCCCTGAGCGCCTCCCAGAAAAAAATCGCCGTCAGCAGCCACACCGAAGCCAGCGTATTACCGCGCAAAGCCTGCCGGGCGATGCTGATCGTCCAAAAAGCCACCGCCAGCCAGGCTGCGCTGATCCAGGCCACGTGAAAACCGAACCAACGCCGGGCGAAATAGTAGGTCAGCGGCACCAGGATCAAGCCAAACGCTGCCGCGACGGCGCGCATCACCACCAGGGTGTGCCCGAATATGGCGAAAGCAGCAGCGACAAAGTACGAGTAGAACGGCTCGTGCCCGTAGCCCAGCGAAAAATAGACCGGCCGCTCGCCATTGAGGATCATTTCGGCCTCCGCGCCGAACGCTGCCTCGTCGTGGGTCATCCCAGGCGGCACGGTATCGAGCCAGGCAAAACGCAAAAAAGCGGCGACGGCAATGATCAAGGCCAAAATACAGACCTCTGTCCAAATGCCGGGCCGCCAGGACTCTGTTTTGGAGGTGGTCGCCAATATCCTTGTCACAATGCAGCCAACTATACTCAAAACGGTCGAAAGCGCAAGTTATTCGCCGCTGCAATCAGGCCAGCAAACAGCCTTCGTGCTTGAGCAGCCACTCTTTGCGCCACAGCCCGCCGCCATAGCCAACCAGATTGCCGTCGCTGCCGATCACGCGGTGGCAGGGCACAATAATCGAAATGGGATTCTTGCCGTTTGCCAGTCCCACCGCCCGCACCGCTTGCGGATTGCCGAGTGCGCGCGCAACCTCTGCATAAGACGCCGTCTGTCCATAAGGGATTTCGAGCAACTGCCGCCACACACGTTGCTGAAACTCGGTGCCGTGAAGGCCGAGAGGCAGATCAAAGACACGACGCACGCCGGAAAAATATTCATCCAACTGCACCAGGGCCATCTCGATCACCGGCATCGGAGCAGTGTCAAACCGCCGTTCGGCGACAAACAGGAGCAAAGTCACTGCCTCCGCCGTGCCGCCGATTTCGATCAACCCGATGGGCGAGTTGTAATAGCCGCAAACAATCTGACTCACCGTTACATCCCCTTGATGCGCGTCACATGCCCTTATTGCGAATGATCGACCACAACAGCCATGCGCCGGTTATACCGGCCAGAATAAAGCTCACCTGGGCTACTGGCACAGCCATACCGAGCCAGGGCAGGCGGAACAGCGCCTGAATATCTGGTCCGCCCATCAAGATCAGCGCCGATCCGATGATCAGCGCAGCCACAATGAGGGCAAAGGCGATCCGGTTGGCAATACGGTTTACTTGCTGCATGATCATCAAAATATCGCGTACCGAGACGCCGACGGTCAGATCGCCCTCGTCCAATTGATCCCACAGGTCATCCAGGCGGCTGGGAAAGCGCTGTAACATCAAGTTCAGCGAATCCATGGTGCGCAGCGCGTTACTGCCCAGGCGTTGGATGCTTAACTTCCTGGAGACCAGTTCGCGCACAAAGGGTTCCAGCGACTCGACCAGCTGATAATTGGGATCGAGCTTGATGCCGACTCCGTTGAGGATCAACATAGTGCGGATCAGCATGGCAAAATCGGACGGCAGGCGGACGTGATGCATAAAGGCGATGGAGAATATCTCGCCCAAAATCTGAGCCACATCCATCTGATTGAGCGGCAGGCCCAGGTAGCGTCCCATCATCCGTTGAAGGTCGCGTTCCAGCTCGCGCAGGTTGGTGGCGCGAGTGACCACGCCCATGCGCACCAGCACTGTTGTGGTTCGCTCCGCTTCCTGACTGATGATACTGACCAGCAGATCGCCTAACTGGTCACGCAGGCGGTGCGAGACAAACGCCACCATGCCAAAGTCAAGGACAGCAAGCTTGTCACCAACCACCATCAGGTTGCCCGGGTGCGGATCGGCATGGAAAAAACCATCCTCAAAAATTTGTTTCATGTAAAAGTCAGTGCCCACCTGGGCAATCGCCGGCAGATCATACTTTTCACGGTACAGGCGGTCCATCTCAAGCAGCTTGATGCCGACCAGTTCTTCCATCACGATCACCCGCTTGGTCGTGTATTCCCAATATACCTGGGGGATACGAATAGTCGGATGATCGGCATAGGCCTGATAAAAACGATCTATATTTTGCGCTTCAATGGCATAATCCAGCTCATTGGTCAGCGCATAACCTAACTCTTCGACAATTTCCACAACGTTGTAGCTACGCGCAACCTCGGATCGTTTTTCCCAAAACTGCGCCTGGCGCATCAGCACATCCAGGTCCGATTTGACCATTTGCTTGATCTTGGGCCGCTGCACCTTGATCACGACATGGTCGCCGTTGGGCAGCACAGCGCGATGCACCTGGCCGATCGAGGCGGCTGCGATCGGTATGCGCTCCAGACTGGCAAAGATTTGTTCAGGCGGCTTGCCCAGTTCGATTTCGATCTGCTTGACCACCTCCTCGTAAGGAAATGCCGGCGCTGAGTCAAGCAATTTGGACAGTTCCTCGGTAAAGCCCGGCGGCAAAAGGTCACCGCGACCACTCAAAAGCTGTCCCAGTTTGATGTAAGTTGGCCCCAGGTCTTCAAGAGTGTGCCGCACACGCTCGGCCAGCGACAATCGCTCCATCTCTTCTTCAACTTTGGTCGTGCGACCGTGCCAACTATGCGGCAGAAATCGCCCCAACTCGGTCTGATCGAGCAAAAAACCCAGTCCATTACGAGCCAGGATCTGGGCAATGTTGCGCAGGCGATTCAACTCTTGGATTTGTTGACCCAACGGCAGGTTCCAGATGTTCATCGATTCTCCTCGCCACAGTCGCTTATCATAACCCGGATTTGACGATGTTTCGCCATTATACTACAATTCGATCAACTTTCATAGGAGTATGGTCGGCCCGTGTCACAAGACTCCCCAGACTCGCCTATTTCAGGCTATCTGTTCGCCTTTGGCTCCGCGGCAGCCATTGCCGCTACGTTTCTAGTGCGCAAATCCGTCTCAAATGCGGTCAACCCAACGACATTCAGCGTGTGGTGGTATGGGCTTTCCGGCATCTATGCCTGGGTCTGGACGTTGCTGCGCGGCCAACCGGCACAGATAGGCCGCGCCAGCCGCGCCTGGAAGCCGCTGTTGGCGCTGATCCTGTGCAATGCAGCCGCCGCCATCCTTTATTTTACCGAGATCGACATGACCAACCCGGCCCTGGTCGCCTTTTTTGGGCGACTGCGCACAGTATACACGATCCTGCTGGGCATCGTGCTGCTCGGTGAGCGCCTCAATCGCCGCGAATGGGCTGGTGCAGCGATCACCGTGTTGGGCACACTGATCATCGCCTACAAGGGCGGCACGGCACTGAACACAGTTTTTGTTCTCGCCCTGATCGAAAACCTGCTAATGGCAGTAACGACGGTAACGGCCCGACTGGTGGTGCAACACATCTCCCCTCTTGTGCTGACCGGCGTGCGCGGTGTGACGATGGCAGCATTGCTGTTCGTCTATGCACTGATCGCCGGGCAGTGGCAGCCGGTCGACGGCAAGACGCTGCTGGCCCTGAGCGCGGGCGCATTCGTCGGCCCTTTTATCGGCTATGTGCTGCGCTACAGCGCCCTGGCCCGCATCGACGCCGG
>JAFGEY010000495.1 GCA_016931365.1 Anaerolineae bacterium | reverse complement strand
TGGTTGTACAGCGGGACTTGCTGCATCGGTTTGCCGTCCACGAACACCATTCCCCGGCGGTTCAGATAGGGCGTCATGTCGGTTTTGTCGTATTCGATGAAGAGCCGGTCGTGGAGGATGTTTACGGCGCAGAATGGGTTGTAGCCTTTAAAGTCCTCCGGGTTCAATTCGATTTCCCACACCTTGATCGCTTCATCGGCAGCGCTGGCTTGTCTGAACCACGGAAACAAGCGCCAGCCGACGCTGGGCTTAAAGTCCCTGACCTCCACGGAAGCCTTGATGATCACCTCTTCGCCTTGATAGGCTTCATAGCTGATCATCTTTTCCGGCCCCAGCCCGCCCCTGGCCGGCTGAACCGTCTCGCGGTACGTCCCGCCGTGGATCAGCACCCGGGTTCCGGGCGTGGCGACCCGGGCCGCCGCGTTGATCGTTTTGAACGGCTGCGCAAGCGTGCCGTTGTTCCGATCAGAGGTGTGCGGGCTCTGATTATCCACGTGCAGCTCGCGCTCGTAGGTCTGTTCGACCTCCCAGAACGCAAACATTTGTCCATTGGGAAGCTGTGCTGAAAAGTACATTTGTTCTGTCATACCAACCATCCTGTATGGAAGTTAATCGGAACGAATTTCGAGCAAAGTCACCCCAAAAGGCTGAACCGCGACGGTCCATTCGAGCGTATTCCCAGGCGTGGCGATACGCTGCACGGAAACGGCCAATTCCATGCGACGGCGCAACACGTCCAGGTCGGCGGGGAGGATGTGCAGCGGCGCGCCCATGTCCACCCAGGCGTCATAGGCGCTGCCATACTCGCGATCGAAGCGCGTCGTCTGCACGCGAGCAGAGACCCCCACCCCCGCCAGGTGCAGCGTGAACTCACGAGACGGTTGGATATTAAACAGCTCATAGATTTCGCCCGGCTTCGCGGCGGCCAACAGGCGACTGTCGTTGGCGTCGGCGCGATAGTGGCAGTAATTCCACAGCAGAACGGCCAGCGTACCGTCGGAGCGCCGGGTGACTGCGTAGCCATCCCCTTCGGTCAACATTTCCTCGCCCAGGCGCGAGAGGAACCAGTACCCATGGTACGATGCTTTTTTCAGTCCCTGGACGTTGACCAGTCCAAATCCGCCGTGGAAGGGGGTATCGCCCACACGACATTCTTCAAAGATATCGCTGACCACCCAAAACGACAGCGAATCCATCAGGCCGCGCGCCCGCCAGTTGTTGTCCACGATGAAGGCAGTCTCGAAGGCCGTGTCATGTACAGGATCGCGCGGGCTGGGGCTGGAACTCCACTCGGTGTAGTGCCGTTCGATGTTGGGGTATGCCGAGGCGCGCAAAAGCTGATCGCAGCCGCGCGCATCCACCAGCAGGCGGTCGGGGCCGTCCCACGTCATATACCCGCGCCCTTCCAAATCCACCGGATAGCGAGTTGGGTACGGGTGCGTGGAAAAGAAATCGACCGGCAGGTCGCGTTCGGCGCACGCTGCCAGGAATTCCTTGCCCCACGGCGGCACGCCCACAGCGTCGCCAAAGCCGTGGCTGGATGGCCCGCCGACCCGCAGTTGGGGATCGACGCGCTTGAGCACACGCGCGGTGCGCGCGTAGAGTTCCATGTAGGCGTCGAAATCGGCGTCTTTCCAGAAAACGTGCAGGCTCGGCTCGTTCCACACCTCGAAATACCACTGGCGCACCTCGTCCAGCCCGTAACGCTCGATGACGTGGCGGATGTACTGCTCGATGAACCATTCCCAGCGTTCCCAGTCCTTCGGCGGGGTGATGTTGCCCTTCCACCAAAAGACAGTCTCTGTGCCGCTGGCGAGATCGTAGGGCATGAAGCCCAATTCCACGAAAGGCCGGATGCCGATAGAGAGCCAGTGATCGTACACCAGATCGACGTATTGCCAGTTGACGATCGGTCGGCCTTTCTCCTCGTGGTAGGCCATCATATCCTCGTGGAACAGGCCGTGCATACGGATGTATTGAAAGGGCATCTCGCGTTGCACCAGTTCCAGGTGCTTTTGGAAATCGGCGCGCAGGGCCTCCCCCACCCGCCCCCCGCCGACGCACACGCGCCAATAGGGAGTAATGGGTTGGCCGGGTTGTTTCGGATTGATATGGATTTGCATAGGATTAACCTCCACTCGGTGTTCGCTTTTTTGGGCGAGTTTCTGATCAAGATGTCTGTCTGCGCCAGGTTGCCCTGACTGGAACCGCTGTCGTGTCTGTAAAGCGTAAATGGTATCAAGTCAAGTGCATACGTTTTCCCTTCCGTCAATTCAAAGAGCTAACGGCACAACAAAATAAACCTCACAGCGCCCACTGTGGCGTTGCGAGGATGGCTTCATTTTGATCCAATCATAAACCAACCGCGCTCACCTGTCAAACAAAAAACTCCAATCCCTCCCACGGCGCAGCCCTGGCCGATTCGATCCGCGCCGCCAGATCGGTAGCATGAATCTCCAGCTTGTGCCCGTTGGGGTCGAGAAAATAAAGCGAAGCCCCTTCGCTGCGGTTGTCCTGCCACACCTCGGCGCCGGCGGCGATGATGCGCGCGCTCAACGCCTCGAAATCTGCTTCGGACACCGCAAAAGCGACGTGCGTATATTCGGGCAGCGGCCCGGTGCGGGTGTGTTCGTCGAGCACCAGGGCGATCCACACGTCGCCGGCCAGCAGATAAGCGCCCTTGGGCCAGCGGGCGACGGGCTGGAAGCCCAGGACAGTGGTATAAAAACCAAAGGATGTTTTCACGTCCTTGATCGACAGGGTGATGTGGTTGATGCCGCAAATACCTGCCATTATGCCTCCAACAAAAAAACCTCCCGAAGGTTCTCAACCTTCGGGAGGTTGTCTTTACCCGTACAGCGGGCCGAAATTCTCACAGGCGCGGAAATCGGCCCCCAGCAGGTCATGGGCGCCGAACGCCGTCCACGCGGAGGGCCGGAAGACGTGCTCCTCCGAGACGTTGTGCATATAGACCGGGATGCGCAGCATCGAGGCCAGGGTGATCAACTGCGCGCCGATGTGCCCGTAGCTGAGCGCGCCGTGGTTGGCTCCCCAATTGTTCATCACCGAGTATACGTCGCGGAAGGGGCCGCTGCCGGTCAGGCGCGGCACAAACCAGTGCGTCGGCCAGGTTGGATCAGTGCGCTCATTTAATACCTCGTGCACGGCCAGCGGCAGATCAACTGTATAGCCCTCGGCGATTTGCAGCACCGGGCCAAGCCCCTTGATCAGATTGAGACGCATCATCGTCACTGGCATCTCGCCTTTGGTCAAAAAGCCGGAGGAGAACCCGCCGCCCCGAAAATAACCCACCGACGCCGGATACCACTCGGTCGAGGCCAGGCAGGCAGCCGCTTCTTCGGGTGTGATTTCCCAGAAGGGCTTCATCGCCGCTTTGCCGTCGATCTTGAGCTCGCCGGTGGCATCGAGCGTGGCCGCGCCCGAGTTGATCAGGTGAATGATCCCGCCCGCGGCCAGACCGCTCAGGTCATAGCCGGAGACGCGCTTGACCGCCGTCGGACTCCAGTAGGTGCGCACGTCGGCGAAAATCTGCGCCGTGTTGGTCAGCAAATGGCCGAACAGCATACAGATGCCGTTGAGACAGTCGTTCTCAGTGGCGACGACAAAGGACTCGCGGATGCCGTTCCAGTCGAACGAGGAGTTGAGCACGGCCTCCATAAAGTCGCCGTTGGGAAAATGATCGGTCCACTGGCGCTGCCCCTGAAAGCCGGAGGCGATGGCATTGTGACCCAGCGCTTCTTCGCCAAAACCCAATTCGGCCAGCCGGGGGTTGCCGACCATCAAATCGCGGGCGATCATCGCCATTTTGACCACAAACTCCCATTCCTGCGCCTTTTGCTCGTCAGTGTGTTGAACCTCAGGCGGGTTGTGATCGCGGCCTTCTTTATAATTGGCTCTGACAAAGGCCAGCGCGCATTCGTATTCGACCGGATCGTAGATTTTCTCATCAATGCGGCGGGCAAACTCGGACATATCAACGCACTCGACGCGCATGCCCAGGTATTCTTGAAACAAATCGGGATCGACGATCGACCCGGCGATGCCCATCGACACGCCGCCCATCGACAGATAGGACGTGCCGCGCATCGCAGCTACAGCCAGGCCGGCCTGGGCAAACTGAAGCAGTTTTTCCTTCACGTCGTCGGGTATGGTGGTGTCGTCCGAGTCCTGCACGTCGCGGCCATAGATGCCAAATGCGGGCAGCCCCTTTTGGTTGTGCGCGGCCAACACTGCCGCCAGGTACACCGCGCCGGGGCGCTCGGTGCCATTAAAGCCCCACACTGCCTTGGGCGTGTAGGGGTCCATGTCCATCGTCTCCGAGCCGTAACACCAACAGGGAGTCACAGTCAGCGAAACGCCGACGCCCTCTTTGGCGAACAGTTCCGCCGCCTTGGCCGCTTCGGCCGCGCCGCCGATGGTGCCAGCGATGACGCACTCAACGGGCAGGCCGTTGGCATGGCGCAGGTTTTCGCTGAACAGCCGGGCCACTCTGCGGGCCATATTCATCGTCTGTTCTTCGAGCGACTCGCGCACGCCGCCCAGTCGTCCGTCGATGGCAGGCCGGATGCCGATCTTGGGCATAGCGCCGACGAGCCGATTGGCCGGGGGATTCATTTTAAACATATACGTTCTCCTTTAATTAAAGTTTTTTAAATGTTATTAATCTATTACATCAGCCACATCGTCGATCACCTGCTCATCGCTACTGGCGAGGACGAGTATATCGACTTGGGCATTAATGTTGGTATAGTTGAGCGCCTTGAGCATCTGGTAATCATCGAGCTGGGAGAGCATCGAATTGAGGATCACCAGGCTGGGCTTGATTTTTTGTGCCGTCTCGATCGCGCCGCGCGGATCATAGGCCGCCGTGACCTCAAAGCCATGTTGGCGCAGCACGCGGGTGATGGCCTCCACCACCGATTCGTCCTGGTGCACCACCAGCACACGCCGCTCTTTTTCGGACGCGCTCAACAGCGATGAGATGCTGTTGAGCAGTTGATCGGTACGGATCGGCTTGGTCAGGTAATCGTCGGCGCCCAGGCGGAATCCGCGCTCGCGGTCTTCGATGATCGAGAGGATCAAGATTGGAATGTGCGCCGTGCGTTCGTCCGACTTTAATACGCTGGTCACGTCAAAGCCGCTCAGTCCGGGCATCATCACGTCGAGCAGGATCAGGTCAGGTTGCTCGATACGGGCGGTTTCGACCGCGGTCAAGCCCTCCGACGCTTCAAGCACCATATACCCGGCATCAGAAAGCTCCTGGTTGAGCAGCAGACGGATCGCCGGTTCGTCATCGACGACGAGAATCGTCCGGCGATTTTGCTGCTGTGCCTGGGTTTGATCGACCGGACGATCAATGGATAGAGCTGCGGGCGGCAAGATTGCCGGCGGCAGAATCGCTGCCACGTGCTCGCGGATCTCATCGACGCACATCATCGGTAGCGACGCCAATCCGGGGTAGGTTTCCTCCTCGCCCCGATAGGGCGCACTCTCGCCGAGTGGGACACCAGCCTGTGCCGCCGGCCTGGACGCAGAAGCGCCGAAAGATTCTGCGCGCTCGACGGGCAAAGTAAACACGAACCGGCTGCCCACACCCAGCGTGCTTTCCACCCAGATGCGACCGCCGTGATAATCAACGATCTCACGGCAGATGGACAATCCCAACCCCGTGCCGCGCGGCCGCCCGGTGAGCACATCACCAACCTGCTTGAAGCGATCAAAGACCTTGGGCAGGTCTTGCTCGTGGATGCCAATCCCCGGATCGGTGACGCTCACGGCGATCATCGGCACCTTGGCCGGCAGATCGATGCGCACATTGGGCTCGCGTGCGCCCTGCGGCTCGATATTGTCACCCGGCTCCAGACCCCACGCACGAATCCTGATATCGCCTTGTGCGGCAAACTTGATCGCGTTAGAGAGCAGATTGGTGACCACCTGAACGATGCGGTCGGCGTCAACGGTAAGCGCAGGAAGATCGGATGGCACCTCAACGTGCACGCACAGCGGCTTGTCACCGATCATCCCTACCGTCGCCTCAACGGCGTTGTCGATCACGTCGACCAGTTTGGTCTCCGCCAAATGCCATTCAACCTTACCTGCTTCCATCTTGGCGATGTCGAGCACGTCGTTGATCAGCCGGGTCAGGCGCTGGCTCTCGCTGGCAATGATCTCCAGGTTGCGTGAAATGCGCTCCACTGCACGTTGGCCTTTGCGATCCCCGGCTTCGATCTTGGAGACGATATTTTCCTCAAAACTGCGCTGGATCAACTTGGCGAATCCGAGCACCGAGGTCAGCGGCGTGCGCAGCTCGTGCGATACGGTCGAAATAAAGTTGGTCTTCATCCGGTCGACCTCGACCTCGTGAGTGATATCGCGCAGCACAGTCACCACGCCAATCACAGTCCGCCCTTGGACCAGTGCGCTGGCCGAAGCCTGGTACACGCGCCCCGTCCACGAAGTCACTTCGCCGCTGCACGAAGGCAATGCCAGCATGCGTGCTCGCTGCACAACATCGATCAACCCCTCACCGGAAAAAGCCCTTTGCAGCGGGCTATTTTTGAGCGCTGCGGTGTCCGCGCCGACAATCTCTTCGAGAACGGCATTGGTGAGTACGATCTGATCATCCAGATCGGTCACGACCAGGCCATCGGCGATGTTTTGCAGGATCGCATCCAGACGCGCGCGTTGCTCAGCCAGGTCCCAGGCCGTATCGGCAAGCTTTTTGTTGGCCGTGCGCAGTTCGGCAGTACGCCCCTGCACCTGACTCTCCAGCGTGCGATTGTAAGCTTCGACTTCGCGGTAAAGGCGCGTGTTTTCCAGCGCTGCCGCGATCTGGTGACCGAGCAGGGTCAACGTCTCCAACTCGTGATCGGCATACAATTCACCCGCCGCCTTGCTGCCCAGCGCATAGATGCCGATCAGCTTGGCTCCACGCCGCAAGGGCAGACAGACCTCGATCCCGGCCTCGGCCAGAGGGATCAGCGCTTGAGCCAACTCGGACGTGGGATGGCGGAATTGGCTGACCGACAACGGACGAAGCGTAGATTGCAACCACTCGACGATGGCGTTATCGCGCTCGAAAAGCAATGGATAGTCAGGATGAGGTACGAAAGCGAGAACGGAAGGGCGCGCAACAGAATCGCCGAGGGTGAACAGAAATGCCCGGTCGAGTTTGAGACTGGCCGGGATGAATTCGGTGAGCAGCGTGACCAGATTGTCAAAGACGATCGTCGTGCTCAACCGCTCGCCCATCTCTTTGAGCAGATTTTCAAAGTTGAGCCGCTCGCGATAAAAGATGCGGTCGATCCAGCGCTGCAAGCGGTCGCGCACCGCACCGATCAGGACAATGGTGATCAGCGTCGAAACGACAATCGTCACCATTTCACTTTGGCCGATACCCCCACCCGACAGCACCCGGTTGAGTAGAGTCGCGGCGACCAGATTGATCACGATCAACACCGCCGTCAGCACGCCGTAAACCAGGCTGCGGTTGATGATCGTGTCGATTTTCATCAGCCCGTAGCGAGCAATGGAAAAGATCAGCGAAAGGGGGAGCAAGACCAGCGGAAAGATGGTCACCGACAGGGGCAGCAGCGGCTGCCCGGTGAGCACAAACATCAGGTTGTACAACAGCAGCCAGGGCGCGGTGCCCATCACCAGCCCCCAGATCAGCCAGCGAATCTGATTGCGCGTGCCCGGCGTGCGTGTGGTCCGATAGGTATGCACAATATGTACAATCGACCACACCAACTCGATCCCGCAGATCAGATACAGACTGCTCAACATCGTCGCACGGATGGCCAGCGGCGTTCCCCTTGCTTCGGGCAAGAGTACAGCCCAGATCAATCCGCCGACCACGCCGACAAACGGGTTCAGCAAGTGAACCAGATAGAGCCTGCGTCCAAATCGCCGCCCAAGCGCTTTAGGCTCGGGGAAAAAACAAAAACACTGAAAGAGGGTGCTGAACACAAGCCCGAAACTGAGCAGATCGATCGGCGTGGTCAGCCAGGCGACCATCAGGCCGGTATTGACGCCGGAGGCAAAGACCATATTGTTGAACAGGTTGGCCCCTTCGAGGATCAGCGTCAGCGCCAGCAGCCGGGCGACAACATCACTGCCCCGCCGCCAAACGATAAAGGCACCACTGAAGGTGAAAATCAGGCCCAGAACGATAAATGACCACGTGCGCGACAAAAACCACCCCAGCGACGGCTGCCGCCAGCGGAAATAGTTCTCTACGGGACGACCGCCGTGCAGCACCGTGTAAATGCGGGACTGATACCCTGAAGATTCTGCAAACAAGCGTGACCAAAAGCCCGGCGTATAGGCGTGTTCGGCAATGGATTCACCACCCACCTCAACGATCAGATCTTCAGCGTCAAACGAACTCCCTTCAGGAGGTTGTTGGTTGACCAAAATTCCGCCAGCCACAGCCACGCCGCCGATGCCGTCGGTGGGCATGGCGAGCAAAAAAGCAAACAACCACGCGGCATAGACCAAAACAATTGCCGCAAATGCCAGAAGCGTGATGGCACTCCTGGGCAGCGAATTTTCGGGCTTGTTCGATACAGTCATCGTCCTAACTCTCGATGCAACAGTCTGTTCAGTGTACTCAATAAAACCTCGATCTCAACCGGTTTGGACAGGCAAGCTTCAACCCCAAGCTGTGCCGCACGCACAGGATCGGCGACCACAGAATAGATCACCACCGGGATGTGGCGCGTTGTCTCGTCTTGTTTGAGCATGCTAATCACATCCAGGCCGCTCAAACCGGGCATCATGATGTCGAGGACGATCAAATCGGGCTTGTGCACACGCGCCAGATTCAACGCGCCGGGGCCGTCGGCAGCCACGAGCGTCCGATAGCCCGCATCGGAGAGAATGTACTGCAACAATTCGCGCATGCCCTCTTCGTCGTCGACAACAAGCACCGTCTTGGGCAATGCCTGTTCTTGGGCGGTCACCGTTTCGGCTTGTATCCCCACAAACGGCAGCACAAAAGCAAAGGTGCTCCCCTGGTCGGGCTGGCTTTCGACCCAAATGTGCCCACCGTGGTATTCGACAATCTCTTTGCTGATCGCCAAACCGAGCCCAGTGCCCGACGGCTTGTCGGTCAGCATATCCCGTCCACCCTGTCCAAAACGCTCGAACAGCGTGCGCTGCGCGACCTGAGCGATGCCTGGCCCGGTATCGCTCACCGTAACTAGAACGTAGGCGCTCTGAATAAGATGGTCGGGCAAAGACACGGATGGCGCTGGCTGCCACGAACGCATTCCATCCGCACGACCATCACGGCGATAAATGGCGTGCGCTGAAACGGCCACGCGACCCTGGTCGGTGAATTTGATCGCATTGTCGATCAGATTTTCGAGCACCAGCGACAAGCGCTGTCTGTCGCCTTCAATGGGCGGCAAATCGGCGGCAATGTCCACATGCAGCAGCAAGCCCTTGGCCACAGCCAGATCACGGTAGCGATCAACAATGGACTGAAAAACCATATGTATGTCCACCCGATCGATCTGCCACTGAAAGCGTCCGGCGTCCATATCGGCAATGATCAACACATCTTGAACCAGATCGTCCAGGCGATTCACGCCATTGAGCAGATTGTCGATGTTTTGCGAGATGCGCTGGACTGAACGCACTTGATCAGACGCACTCTCCGGGATCAAGGACATAACGTGCCGGTCAAATGCTCGACGAATGCGCTGGGCAAAACCGCTGACGATGGTCAGCGGCGTGCGCAGTTCGTGCGAGACCGATGAGATAAAGTCGCTCTTGAGCTGATCGAGCCGTTTTTCCTGGGTGATGTCGCGCAGCACAAGCACCACGCCACTGACCTCATCGTTTTCATAGACTACGGCAGACGTACATTGCAGGAATCGTCCATCCGGCAGGGCAAATTCCTGCATCTGAGCAGTCTTGTCATAGCAGGTCTGGATGACCATATGGTGTAATGGCAACTGCGGAACGACTTCGGCCACATAGCGCTCCACCAGGTCAAGCGAACCGAGACCAAACAATGAAACAAAAGAGGGATTGGCGAGTATAATGCGCCCGGTGGGATCGGTCACCAGCAGCCCATCAACCAGGTAGCGCAGTACAGCGTCGAGCTTGCTCCGTTCGGCAGAAACGTCGCTGGTCACGCGCGCCAGCATCTCGGCCTGAAGGCGCATATTTTCAAAAAGCTGCGCATTTTCTACAGCCACGGCGACCTGGGCGGCAATCGTCTGGCAAATACCGATCTCTTCAGGCATAAACGCGCGCTCGCGACCGACGACATCAAGGGTGAGCACACCCATCACCACGCCCTTGGACCGCAAAGGCACTAACAGCATTGAACGTACGTCGAGATCGCGGAGCATCGGATGGATAGGCGTCACCAGCTCGCTGTGCTGAGCGTCGGACACTGCTATCGGCGCGCTGATAGCAATGATGCGCCTGATGGCCGGGAATCCCTTGATCGGCACCACCTGGTCGATCAACCTTCGGTCAGGGTGCTCGGCGACAATCCGGCCGTATTCGTCTTCGGCTTCGAATAAAAAGACTGTGCTGTGGTCAGCCTGGAACAACGAAACCAGTTTTTGTGCGGTGATGTTGAGCACCTCATGAATGCTTAAAGCTGAATTCAGCGCCATCGAAATGCTGTTCAGGGTCATCACATTTTGCGCGCGTCGCTCCAACTCGCGTGCATTGGCGACTGTCTCCTGGATCAAGCGCGCGTTTTCGAGAGCAATAGAAATCTGGTTGCCCAGAGCAGTCATAATGCGCAGATCGCTCTCATCAAACGCCGCCCGTTGATCGCTGAACACGTCAAAGACACCGATCACCTGCTCGTGCGTCATCAAAGGGACAGCCATCTCGGAACAAACGTGTCCGGCCAGTGGCCTGAACAGGCACTCGGCGGCATCATTGGTCAGTATCGGTGTCCCCGTCTCGGCCACCTGCCCGACGATGCTCCCATCGCCCACCTGGTTCGAGTCAGACTGCATCATCGAGCGGTGATTGGTCGCTGCAATCAAAAGCTTGCGTCCTGGCGAATCGACGATAAAAATGCACACGTTCTGGTAACCAAACACGCGCTCCACATCATCGACGATTTCGTCGAGTAACTGCTCGGGATCGCGGATGCTGGCGATTTTGTAGGACAGCGACTGCAAAACCACCAGTTGGTTCTGCTCGTACGCAATCTGGGTCTGCTGCAAGCGAAAACGCTCCTGCAGGGCATTGTAAGCCTGAATCAAATCGCCCATCTCGTCGACTGAAAGCACGGGAACGGGCTTGGTCAGATTGATCTCCTGACCGCGAGCGATGTCGAGCAAACGCCCGGCCATAAAACGCAGGTCGCGCACGACGTGTTGGGCCAGATAGCTGCTGATCAAAGCAGCAACAACCATCAGCCCCAGGCCGAACGAAACCAATGTAATGAGCGTGTTGCGGACAACCGACGAGCGCAACGGCATATCTCGATACCCGGCGCCGATCCATAACCCGCTTGCCGGGATCGTCACCGGACGCAAGATAAAATAACCGACCTCCTGGCGGAATATCTGCGGACGCGACTGCGCCCAGGTTTTCGCTTCAAAGGAGATGGCTTCCGGCACCAGGTCGCGGCTGACGACAAGTTCACCGTCCGAACGCGCCAGGAACACCACTTGATACACGACCTCCTGAGGCAAGTCGGCGACAATTTGATCCAGGATCTGATCCGACGTCATCACGGGTGAAATTGCATTGATCGCTTGCCCTAAATGGAGCAGCGTCTGGTCGGCAAGCTGCCGCCGGTAGGCAACAACAGACTGATTATATGCAAATAACCCATTCAAAAGGACGGCGATCAGGGTCAAGATCAGCGAGATCGAAGAGAGCTGCGCCCGGATGCTGAATCGCTGGCCCTTTTCGCCGGGTTGAGGCGAAGTAAAAAGCAACACCGGCCGCAGCCAAAAGCGTGCAATCGCCGACAGGGTAATCGCTCCACCGGCCGCGATCACGGCAAGCAGAATGCTGCGGCGCAAGTGCTCCGGAAAATTGTACTCCGGCAGAAACAAGACGCCAAAAAAGTCGGCGAGCAAAGCAATGACAAATACACTCGCCGTGGGAAGGACAAAAAGGTAAAACGGAGAGCCAAAAGCCACCCGGCGCGCAGCAGCGATGACCTCGGACGAAGGCGTCGACCCGACGTCAAAAGTGTGACCCAACACCGTCACCGGGCGCAAATACTGATACAAACCGATGCCGGCCGCGATGAGCAAAATGGGCGTAAAGAGGGCAAAATTGAGCGCTTCCTGGCGGACGGCCAGCCCGGACAAATCGGAGATCAAGGGGCTGACCACGACCAATGCCAAAATCGACACCGCCATGATCACCAAAAAAAGGACAGTGATCCGACGACGAATGCCCGAAATCTCAGAGATCATCCTGAGGTTCCTTTACAGCGCAAACACATTCAGACTTGTGTTCATTGTATATCACAAGGGCAAAGCATGTCAACACCTCTCGGACACAGGGTGTGTTTGCCGCTGAAGGCAGTGCGCATTTATCGTTTGATGTGTTGATACTATGCTGCATTTAAGAGCCATTTAAGAGCATTGATATCGGCAAACACACCTGCATTGTTTCGGCTTGAGCCGAAACAATGGCTTTAGCAGCAAACTTGCATTTAGGACACGCCCGGTTCAGGCGTAGATACCGATGGCCGCGGCCGAGATCGGGCAATCAGCCATACCAGCGCGATCACTCCAAAGGTCACGAACAGATCGGCGATGTTCAAGATGCCCGTTCGCAAGCGCCCGATGCCCACGCTCACATAATCGACCACCGCGCCATTGTTGACGATCCGGTCGATCAAATTGCCGATCCCGCCGCCGATCACGCAGGCGAGCACGAGCGTCTGAGGTAGATCCAATTCGTCGGTGCGAGCGAGGTACACCAGTCCAACGATCATCATCACGCCAACGACGCCAATCCAGAGCACTGTGCGCACCCGGACCGGCAACTGCGCGCCGAGGCTCATAAACGCGCCCGTATTTTCGGCATACTCAAAAATCACCAAACCGCCCAGCAAGGAAATTGGCGCGGAAGAGGCCAGGGTGCGCCGGGCAATGGCTTTGGCGGCCTGATCGACGCCAACGCAACACCCGACCACGATCAAAATCAACATCATACGATACAGCTTGTTCACACCTGTGCTCCCAAAAACCGAGTGCTCAACGCCCTCTACACGAGCACTGAGCACTCGATCCATAATATGATAGGGTGTTTACTGATGAGCCTGGGCCGTTTGCCGCACGATCTCGATAAAGTCAGCCGCCTTGAGGCTCGCGCCGCCCACTAGCCCGCCGTCGACGTCGGGCAGGCGCATCAATTCCAGGGCATTGCCGGGACTGACGCTGCCGCCGTACTGGATGCGGGTCGCCTGCGCCACGCCGTCGCCGTACAACTTGGCCACGGTCGGGCGCACCACGTCGCCGATCACCTGCTGCGCGTCGGCGGGCGTGGCGGCGACGCCGGTGCCGATGGCCCAGATCGGCTCGTAGGCGATGATCAACGACTGCACCTGCTCGCCGCCCAAGCCGGCCAACGCGGCAACCACCTGATCCCTGACCCAAGAATCGGTTTTGCCTGCCCGGCGCAGTTCCAGCGTTTCGCCGACACAGACGATAGGGATCAGTCCATAAGCAAAGACAGCCTTGATCTTTTTGCTGACGCCCTCATCAGTCTCGCCAAAGTATTGGCGGCGCTCCGAGTGACCGATGATCACGTACTGCACCAGCCCCTCGAGCATCCCCGGCGCAATTTCGCCGGTAAAAGCGCCCTTTTCCTCAAAATAGACGTTCTGCGCGCCGAGGCCAATCTCGGCATCACCAATCGCCGCTTTGACCGCCGGCAGGCAGACAAAGGTCGGGCAAACCACCTTGTCCACGCCGTCGATCTCGGCCAACGGGCCTTTCATCGCCTCGACCAATTCGACCGCTTCGGCGATCGTCTTGTTCATTTTCCAGTTACCGGCAATAATCGGTGTACGCATTAAAAACTCTCCTTAATCTTTTTGTTATATTCTACCGATGTGGCGCTGTCGACTCCGGCGGCGGCGCATCGGGCGGCAGCTCGACGAACATCTCTGCATAAAACTGGCGCAGGTAGGGCGGCAGCAGACGAAGGTCGGCCATACAGCCCGAAGCCAGCCCGGCAAACATCTCCCAATCATTCCACTCACCACGCGGCCCGCCGCCGCTGCCCCACTCCGATTCAGGCAGCAGCATCCCCTGCTCGAACCCCGGCTGGTCGGCAATGCCGTGGACATAATGCCCGGCCAGAGTATGCACGCGCGACCAGCGACCATCGCCATCCTCGGCCAGCCGCTGTACGGCTCCAACAAAGCCGTCGCGCACCGCCCGGTTCTTGCGCTTATCGTGCCACAGCGCGTGGGTCAGCTCGTGGATCGCTGCCTCGTATTGAGCCGTGTTCAGGCGCACCAGTCGCCGGTCGGCATACCACCCGCCACCGCCGGCAAGACTGTCCCAATCGAGCACCTCGACGCGTATGCTTTGTCGTAGCCACTGCTGCGCCTGCGGCGAAAAAGGAAAATAGCGGAACAATTCGTCCAGAAAGGCATCGACCTTTTTGCGGCGCTCCCGCCCCGAGCGTTTTTTCCAGGCGGCTATGAACGTCTTTAGCGCATCAAGAATTGGCATCGTTCACCCCCCTCAAAAACTACTTGCTTTCCAAAAGCTATTTGCTTTTGACATACTTGTCAAAAAAGGCCAGCGTGCGTTCCATCGCCAGGTCCCAATCGTCGTTGCGGAAGGTGTGCTCGGCGCCTTTGTACAAGAACAACTCGGCCGTCGCATTCTGCTCCTGCGCAGCCTCAAGCAAATCTTCCGACCACTGGTAGGGCACAATCATATCATTGTCGCCGTGATGGATGCTTATCGGCGGGGCGTACTTTAAATAATTGATCGCCGAAATACGCTTGTAGTCGAGCCGGCTCTGGTTGGGCGTGCCGATCAGGGCCAGACCATAGGTGCCCGCACCGTTGCCCATCCCATACTGGAAATTAACCCGCTCGTCGGCATGGACGGAGCCAAAAAGCACCAACGCATCCACCTTTTTGCTGACCACTGCCGTCTTGAGCGCCACCCCCCCGCCCATACTGTGCCCCCACAACCCAATGCGATCCGTGTCGGCGTGATCAACCGTTCGCAGCGAGCCAATCAGGTTAAGGATGTCCTGCGCGTAACCGATGTGGAAAAAGCTCGTTCCGTTATCCGAGCCGGCATGGCTGCGATAATCGGGCGAGATGGTGATGTACCCATGTTCGGACAGAAAAAAGGCCTCGCGCCAGGTATCATTGCCGGTCGCATACTTGTCGGGATGGATGTAGCCGTGGCAGAGAATGATCACCGGGAAAGGGCCGCGCCCCTTGGGCACGTTCATCATCCCGCTGATGCTCATGCCCTCACTGGGGTAAAAGATCAAATAGGTCGTAAACTTGTCGCTTTCGCCAAACAGCCCGTACAACGTGACCTGCCCGCCCTCATAAGTGCGATAACGCATCCCCGTGATCCACAGCGGCCAGTTGGGCGACAGCGTAGGCACGGCGGTCGGCGTGGCTGTAGGCAGCGGCGTCGAGGTTGGCAGCCGTGTCGCGGTGGCCGGAGGCAGCGGGGTTGGTGTCCAGGTGGGCGGAAAAGTCGGCGTGGGCCTGGACGGATCGTAGACTGCGCGCACAACCTGCACCCCGCCGGTCGATTGCGCCGGCAAAGAAGCAAACGCATCCGGTGGAAAGGGATTGAGGACGCTGTTGGGCATCAGCCAGATCGAGATGAACCAGCCCGCCACCAGTACCGTCAATGCGACAAACAAGGCCGAGATAAAATTCATCCAGTGAATTTGACTGCGTGCTTGCCCTGCCATACGCCTCCGATGTCTACCCCCGTCAGCTGCGCTTGAACGCGATTAAGTATACCATAATACGTGCCCAAATCCAACTTTTGACGGGTTGCCCGACTGGTGTTATACTGAATCAGGTTCAGTCACACGGTCATCCTGTCATTGCGAACCGCGCCGCTTTTTGCGCGGTGAAGCAATCCCCAATGATTACAGAACATCTAAAATTGTTTTAATTAGTCCTAGAGATTGCCTTGTCAAATGAGCAAAAATCGCTCACTTGCCTCGCAATGACGATGGAGCGTTGTGAAAACCAGGGATGATGGCACAGGGAGGCACAGATGAAGTTCAAGACTGAATACCTGACATTCAATACCAAGAAACACCGTGAATATATCAATATTACCGCCCAGATCGCCGACGTGGTCGCCAAAAGCGGGGTGCAGGAAGGGATGGTCCTTGTCTCAGCGATGCATATTACCGCCAGCGTTTACGTCAACGACGCCGAATCGGGGCTGATCCAGGACATCGACGAATGGCTGGAAAACCTGGCTCCGTTCAACCCGCACTACCGTCACCATCGCACCGGCGAGAGCAATGGCGATTCACACCTCAAGAGTCTGCTCATTCATCACGAGGTGATCGTGCCGATCACCAACGGCCGACTCGACCTCGGCCCGTGGCAGCAGATTTATTACGCCGAATTCGACGGCCAGCGCCCCAAACGGCTGGTGATCAAGGTGATGGGAGAGTGAGCGGCAGAAAAGGAAATCAAATGAGTGACCAAGAAAAAGAAAGAATCGAAGAGATGGGGGCGTTCTTTGATGCCAGAGCCGATGGATACGACGAGCACATTCGCGGCTATGTCTTTGATGAGGCCACGTTTGCCCACTTTTACCAGACCGTGGCCTCCCCGATCGAGGAAACCGATGCGCCACTGCGCATCCTCGACCTGGGCTGTGGCACCGGGCTGGAACTTGAAGCACTATTCCAGCGCGCGCCCAACGCCGCGATCACCGGGGTCGATCTGTCAGAAAATATGCTCGATTTGTTGCGGCAAAAATATAGGGACCACATAGATCAAATCACACTCATCGTCGACTCGTACTTTATCATCTCCTTCGGGCAACAAACGTACGACTATGTCGTCTCGGTGATGAACAATCACCACTTTTTTCGGGAAACCAAGCTCGCATTGTATCGCAAAATCCACGCCGCACTGAAACCAAGCGGGAAATACATCGAGGGCGATGCTGTGACCCTTGAAGAAATGGAAGCTGATTTTTTGGACGAATACAACGAACTAATCGCAGATAGGCCCCACGCTCAAGATGGAGTGTATCATATCGACATTCCTTTCGCCATTGAAACCCAAAAGTCCCTGTTGTTGGAAGCCGGGTTCAAGGACTTTGAACTGCTTTGGCAACGTGACACCACCGCCGTCTGGAATGCCGCTGTCTATGTCGTCACCGACTGAGTCAACCATCACGAAACGGAGAGAATGACCGTGATTCAAGCAGCCATTTTCGACCTGGGTGGCACCCTGCTCGATTTCAACCCTGAAGGCTACGCCTGGCTAGAATGGGAGCGCATCGGCCTGACCCACGTCTACGCCTTTTTGAGCGAACAGGGCTACGCCCTCGACCGCGACAAGTTTGTCGCCCACTTTATGGATGCCCTGCCCCATCGCTGGACATTGGCGACTCTGGGCCGACAAAACCTCACCCTCGGCGGGCTGCTGCAAGAAGCCTGCGTCGCTGCCGGGAAGGCCATGCCCGTGCAGATGATCAAGGCGGCCATCCCCCGCTACATTGCGCCGCTGGATCGACGTGTGGTGATGTACGACGACACATTGGAGACGATTCAGGCCCTGCATGCGCGCGGCCTCAAGATTGGCCTGATCTCAAACACGATGTGGCCCGGCGACGAACATCGCCAAGAGATGGAACGATTCGGCATTTTGAAATACTTTGACGACACGCTTTTCTCCAGCGATGTGGCGCTGTGGAAGCCGCAGCCCGAGCTGTATCAACTCGCACTGGATCGGCTGAATATACCGGCCGAACGCGCCTTTTTCGTCGGCGACACGCCCGAACACGACCTGGTCGGCGCGCGGGCAGTGGAAATGAAAACGGTGTACAAACGCAACAAAAGCTTTAAATTGAACGGCATCAGACCCGACGCCGAGATTACTCGCCTGGCCGAACTGCTCGATTTGATCGAGCGTTGGTAACAACCCACACTATCTTAAGGAGTGAAAAATGAAACCCGCTTTGCTCGTGATCGATGTTCAAAAGGCGTTCTTTGACCTTGACGCCACCACCACCCAATCGCTGAATCACGCCATCGAATACATCAATGCTGCCATCGACCTGTTCAGGAAAAAAGGGTTGCCCATCGTTTCCGTCCAACATATCGACCAGGACGGCGGACTCGTCCCCGGCAAGGAAGGGTTTAACCAGCCCGAAAGCCTCAAACTGCTGCCTTCCGACCTGGCGATTCACAAAACCTACGGCAATGCCTTCAACAAAACCGACCTGGAGGCGAAACTGCGCGGCCTCGGCGTAGACGCGGTCGTCCTCACTGGCTTTTGCGCCGAATTCTGCGTGCTGGCGACCTGCCAAGGCGCAGAGGACATCGATTTGAATCCGATGATCCTGCGCAACGCAATCGCCAGCGGCGCGCCGGAGCGCATCAAATTTGTCGAGGACATCAGCGCGATCATTTCGTATGGCGCGCTGAAAAATTTCCTGGCCTGAAAGGAACCCACATGACCCCACGCGAGACGTTCATCGCCGCGCTGGAACGGCGTCCCATCAGCGGTCGCGTGCCGACCTTTGAGCTGGTCTTCTTTTTGACGATGGAGGCCTTTGGCAAGATGCATCCCAGCCACCGGCGCTACGATCAGTGGGCGCAGATGACCGAAACGGAGCGCGAGTTGCACCGTGACGACATGGCCGATGTTTTCATCGCCACCGCCGAGCGCTACGAGCACAGCGCCATTTTCATGCACCACCCGGTCGGCGAGGTTGAGGAATACCAACGCTTGACGGACAAAATCCGCGCGCGAACCGGCGACACCTATTTCCTGATGAAACACGGCGATGCCACCTACGGCCTGCCCTCCGGCGAGACGATGATGGACTTTGTCGGGCGGATGTACGACGATCCCCAATCGCTCAAGGACGAGGCCCAGCGCCACGTCGACCGGGCCATCGCCGACGCGCGCAAGCTGCAAGGAGGCGGACTCGACGGCTTTGCTCTCTGCTCCGATTACTGCTTTAACACCGGCCCCTTTCTGCGTCCGGAGCAGTTTGCCGGGTTTGTCACCCCCTACCTCAGGCAGTTGATCGCCGCCTACCGCGAGATGGGCTTTTACACCATCAAGCACACCGACGGCAACATCATACCGATCATCGACCAGCTTGTGGACTGCAACCCGCACGCCCTGCACTCGCTCGACCCGCAGGCCGGGGTGGACATCAGGGAGGTCAAGGCGCTGTATGGCGACCGGGTGTGCCTGTGCGGCAACGTCAACTGCGGGCTGATCGACACCGGGACGGAAGAGGAATACCTGGCCTCGGCGCGCTATGCGCTGGAACACGGCATGCCTGGCTATGGCTATATTTTCTGCACCTCCAACTGCGTCTACACCGGGATGCAACTGGCCCGCTATGACCGGATTCTGGATCTGTGGCGGGAGATGGGGAATTACAAATAATTTCATCGAACATATTCTTGTGGGTATTTTTGACATCTTGCATCAGTGAACGGAGGCCACAAATGCGGTACATATTCATTGTGAATCATCATCGGGTTCTCAGCCATCGTTCAGGCCATAGCTATTTTTGTATCCTGCCGGACGGAGGTGCAAAGTATGGTGTTCGGTAAACGATCCTCAATATTACTTGCTTTTCTGTGCACACTGGTCATGACATGGGGGCTGCTGTTGCTTATGGACAATACCTCACCAACGATGAGCCATGCGATGGAAATAGGCGACAATGGTGACATTAGCAACGATGAGATGAAACAGCCGACAGGATATGAGGTTGGCGGCGTGATATCCGGCGTGTGGGACATCGCACACAGCCCGTACATCATTATCACAGACACGTTTGTGCTTGCATCGGAGGTGCTGACTATCGAACCAGGTGTTGAGATCCGGTTCGACGGCCACTACAAGTTGGTCATCAGCGGAACGCTCATCGCGCAAGGCACACCCACAGAAATGATTCTCTTTACCCGGCACCATCTGAACGATGATAGCCGAGGATGGGGAATCCGCTTTCACGATGCAACCGAGCAGACTAGCATCCTGTCCTATTGCATCATCGAACAGGGGTATGCAAGCAACGGCGAGTGGGACGCCAGCCCTGACGATCGCGGCGGCGGTATCTTTGTGTCTGAATCGAACCTTCTTGTTGAGCACTGTCAGATCAGAAACAACACGGCGACGACCGGGGGTGGACTCTATGCCTCGATGTATTGGGGCGGCAATCTGATCATTCGAAACAACCTTTTTGAGAACAATACGGCATTTTGGCATGGCTATAGCTGTTCCGAAAAAGATTTGGGGGTGATCAGCACGCGTGTGCGATTTGACAACCACCCCAATATGTCTATCCTTGCCCTCA
>JAFGEY010000494.1 GCA_016931365.1 Anaerolineae bacterium | reverse complement strand
TCTTCGGGCGTCAGGTCGTCGAGCATTTTCTCGTCGCGCGCTGAGCCCAGCGTACAGATCGACAGGGCTTGCGTCTCGCCGCGCGTGAACAGACCGGAGCCGTGCGTGCGGGGCAGCAGACCCACTTCAGCCGCCAGCGACCGGATCGTGGTGCTGTCGCGCCCGTCGGGGCGGACGCCCTCGTTGAGGATGCGTCCACGAATCAGGTCGCGCAGTTCGTCCTCAAAAGCGTCAAGCAGGGCTTTCGAGTCCCACGTTTCGCCCAATGCTGCGACCAGTTCGTCGCGCAGTTGGTCAAAGGCGTCGATCCGCTCTGACTTGACCACAGTGGCGTAGACTGTTTCGCGCAGGCGGCCGCCGAGGAAGCCTTGCACAGCTTCGCGCACGCCTTCGACCTTTTCTTTGGCGGTGTAAGGGCGCTTTTCCTTGCCGATGGCGGCGCGCATCTCGTTTTGCATCTGGATCACACTCTGCATCGCTTGATGGCCGCGCTGGATCGCCTCCAGCATGACCTCTTCGCTGACCTCGTTTGCGCCCGCTTCAACCATTAACAGCGCGTCAGCGGTGCCCGCCAGGCGCAGGTCGAGCGTGCTGTTGGCCATTTGCGAGTGAGTGGGGTTAAAGACAAACTCACCACCGATGTATCCCACGCGCACTGCGCCGACCGGCTCCGCAAAGGGGATGTCGGAAATGGTCAAGGCTGCCGAGGCCGCGATGATGTTCAGAATGTCGGCCTGGTATTCTTGATCCTGCGAGAGGGTATAGGTGACAACCTGGACTTCATTGCGCATATCCTTGGGGAACAGCGGGCGAATGGGGCGGTCGGTGAGGCGGTCGGTGAGAATGGCATTTTCACCGGGGCGACCTTCGCGTCGAAAGAACGAACCAGGGATACGTCCGGCGGCATAGAGCCGCTCTTCATAGTCGATCGTGAGCGGGAAAAAGTCGATGCCCTCGCGGGTGTTGCGGGCCATCGTCGCTGCGGTAAACAAAACCGTATCGCCGCAGCGAATAGTTACGGCGCCGTTGGCCTGTTGGGCCAGCTTGCCGCTTTCGACAACGATGGTGTGTTCACCGATCGTCGCCTCAAATTTGTGATTTCCTAACATGATAAAAATCTCCTTGCACTCAATGTGCGGGCACGCTCGTGCAGGAAGGTCAGGGACTGGGAACCATGTCACAGCGTTGGCAGCTCGTTTTGTCGAACGATGTAAACAGGCTGTGGCACACTCCCCAATTCCCGGACTTTGGTGTCGCAGACGTGCCTTACTAAAATGATATGTCCTGCCCGCGCCGACGCGGGCAGGTGATACAACCAAACGAGTAGATGGGCGTAAGGCGCGCATCTACTCGTTTTCGGGTTATACGCTGTTCTGTTCTGTCTTACTTGCGAAGCCCCAGGCGTTCAACCAGGGTTCGATACCGATTCTGATCTTTGCCCTTCAGGTATTCCTGATGGCGTCGTCGTTGTCCAACAAGTTTGATCAACCCTCGTCGCGAATGCTCGTCTCCCTTGTGAATCTTGAGGTGTTCGATCAAGTCATTGATGCGCGTGGTGAGCAGAGCAATCTGTACTTCGGGCGACCCGGTGTCGTTCGGATGAACGGCATACTCTCGAATGATCGCTTCTTTACGTTCTTTTGTGAGTGGCACAATATCCTCCTGAGATGACACGTAGAATGCAGCGCCGTCACGCTGCTACTTCCCGTCTGAACGAAGAGGATTATAGCACATTTCCACACATTGGGCAAGTTGGATGTGACTTTTATTGTTGACCGAATTGGTAAAAGCGTGTAAAATGAGCCTGACAATGTGGCCTGGGGCATTGCCTGCGATGCATTGCAGGATCAATCAAAGGATGGATAGATGAAGTACAGCGATAAAGTCATTGAGCATTTTACCAACCCGCGCAACGTGGGTGTGATCGAGAACGCGGATGGCGTTGGCAAGGTGGGCAACCCGGTCTGCGGTGATATGATGGAGATGTCGATCAAGATCGAGAATGACGTGATCACCGACATCAAGTTTCGGACGTTTGGCTGCGGTGCGGCGATCGCGACCAGTTCGATCGCCACCGAGTTGATTATGGGCAGAACCATCGACGAGGCTCTGGAACTGACCAATCAGGCTATCGCCGAGGCTTTGGGCGGACTGCCGCCGATCAAAATGCACTGCTCAGTCCTTGCTGCCGATGCGCTCAAGTCGGCGTTGGCTGATTATTATCGCCGCAAGGGCGATTGGGTCCGAGCGCGCGAGATGGGCGGCGACGAAGAGGATGAGACGGCCTGCCCGATCATCCCCGAAGATGAGCAAGTACCGCTCAAATGGTCCAACCTCGAATTGATCGCCGAGCAGTTGGCCAAGGGGTACCTCGATCTGAATCCGCTCGATCTGAGCATCCCCAACCTGTTCCGTCGCCTTTTGTCGCTGCCCGGCTTTGACGACGATCCTGATGTGGCGACCGAAGAGATGCTGGAAAAAATCCAGATGCTCTGGCACGAACAACTCGAAGGTTAGCTTTTTGCCCAGTTTTTGCCGGGTTCGGACGTTTAGGAAACGGGTATGGCTCAAAAAATTCTTCTGACCTGGAACATTCGTGCGCGGAGTGAACGGGACCAGCGGGAGCATTTCAAACTGGTTCGAGACTTTGTCGGCAAGCTGCCTACGGCTGGTTTAAAGCTTGAAGACGCCTGGTACACGGCATATGGAAATGCACCCCAGGTTTTGTTGGGGATTGTGGCCCACGATCAAAGAGAGCAGGACTTGCGTGCCGTTTTGGGCAGTGAGGCGTGGGAGCAGTTGATCAGCGAGATCAAAGTGCACATCATCGACTATCGACAGCGCATCATCACCTTGTCTCCTGGAAACAGCCAGTTTCAGGTGTGAACGGGCAGGTATGATCTTTTAGATTGTACCTGCATCAAGGGAGTAGTCGATGCGCGGTGTGCTGGGTTTGAAATGTGTCCTCTGTGGGGCGGAATACAGCTTGCGAGACGGTTCGCAGGCCTTTCGCTATGTCTGCGACCATCACGGTGACGCGGGCATTCTCGACGTGATCTATGATTACCCTTCAATCCACCGCACGCTGACCGCGGATGCGCTGCGCCTGAACCCGGATCGCTCGATCTGGCGCTATTTGCCCCTCTTGCCTTTCGATCCGCAGCTGGTGGCCCGCTTGCGCGGCGACTGCGATGCGCATCCCCTCTTTTGCGTCGGCTGGACGTCGCTCTACCGCGCCCGCCGGCTGGAAGCTGTTCTCGACCTGGCCGAGGTGTACGTCAAGGACGACGGTCGCAACCCCAGTGCTTCGTTCAAAGATCGCGCCAGTGCAGTAGGCATCGTCAAAGCGTTGGAATGGGGGGCATCGACCATTGCGGCGGCGAGCACCGGCAACGCGGCCTCGTCGCTGGCAACGCTCTCGGCCAGTGTGGGGATCAAAAACATCATTTTTGTGCCCGAAAGTGCGCCCCAGGCCAAGATCGCCCAGTTGTTGATTCACGGTGCGACGGTGCTGCCCGTGCAGGGCGCCTACGACCAGGCCTTCGACCTCTGCCTGGAGGCCTGCCGGGCTTTTGGTTGGTACAGCCGCAACACGGGGTACAATCCTTACCTGTCGGAGGGCAAAAAGACGGCGGCATTGGAAATCTGCGAGCAGTTAGGGTGGCGCGCGCCGGACTGCATTCTGGTTTCCGTCGGCGATGGCTGCATCATCGGCGGGCTGGGCAAAGGGCTGCGCGACCTGCGCGCGCTGGACTTGATCGACCGCCTGCCCCGGCTGATCGGTGTGCAGGCGGCGGGGTCGGCGGCGCTCTATGATGCCTGGCAGCGCGGCAGCGAGCAGATCGATCCGGTGCGGGCGCACACCCTGGCCGATTCGATCTCGGTGGATATGCCGCGCGACGGGGTCAAGGCGCTGCGCGCTGTGCGAGAGACGGGCGGTGCGTTTGTCACCGTCTCCGACGAAGAAATTCTGGCCGCGATGCGCGTTCTGGCGCGCGAGGCGGGCGTGTTTGGCGAGCCGGCCGGCGCGGCGAGCTATGCCGGGCTGGTCAAGGCGCGGGAGACGGGACTGGTGCGCGTGGGCGAGCGCGTTGTTGTGCTGGTCACGGGCAGTGGCCTCAAGGACGTGCCGGGGGCGATGAAAGCGGTACAAGCGCCGATGCCGGTCGCGCCGACGCTGGAAGCAGTCGTCCAGCGGCTACAAGGTGGAACAGAATCGGCCTGCTTGCCGTCTTGAGGTAGAGAATCGCGCAGATGGAGGCTGATATGAAACAGATGATATTTCAAACAGGATTATGGATGGCCGTGTTAGCAGTGGTTTTGGTCGTTGCGTCGGGTTGCGCCCGTCCACCGGCCACACCGACGTTGGGCGCGCAGCCGGAGGCGCTGCCTACAACAACGCCAACGCCGTCGTTGCCGGCGCAGACGTCGCCGCTCCTTTCGCCGCTGCCGACGCAAGATGGGCGATTTCCCGCCCAAGTGGCGATCCCGGCCGAAGCTGAAACAGCGGTGGCCTGGGCGGTTGCCGACCTGGCCGAGCGGCTGGGGATCGACCCGGCGCAGGTGCAGGTGCTTGCCGTCGAGTCGGTACAGTGGAGCGATTCGAGCCTGGGCTGCCCGCAGCCGGGGATGATGTACGCGCAGGTGATCACGCCGGGGTATTTGATCGTGTTGGGGGCAGGAGAGGCGCAGTATGAGTATCACGCCGGGCGCGATGGCGATGCGGCCATTTTTTGCCCTGACGGGCAGAAACCAGTGCCCGACGCGGCGCAGTAGCGGCTCCGGTTGGACGACAAATGAAAAACAGCGGCATCTCGAGATGCCGCTGTTTTTTGTGTCTTTGAAGCAAATGTTACTTGATCACGAGGGGCAAGTAAACCACGTGTCCGACATAGACTGGCACTGCCTCACTGACCATAGTGTGCCCATACTCATCGGTGACTTCAACGCGGGCCATATAGACGCCGGGCACCATATACTGGTGCGCAACGGTATCGACTACGGTTCCGGCATAGCCACTGCCATCGCCAAAATCCCAGCGATAGAACACGGCGTCTGCGCCAACCGATGAAGTCATCGTAGCCGAAAAGCTGACTGGCGTAAAGGCTTTGTCTACAGCATATGAAGGCGCGTCAAAGGTCACTTTGAGTTCGTCATTGACATAGTCGAACATGTCAGCCAACAACGCAGTGCTGGTATAGTAACCGGTGTTGTTGTTGACCGCTTCCAGACCAAAGGAGCAGAACGTTGTACGGTAGCCAAGGTGGAACCAGCCGCTGTCGATGGGGTCTGCAACGCGCTCCAACGTCGGGTCGGAGGATAATCCGGCTCCCAGATAGCCAGCGCCTTGTGTATCGGTAAATGTGTTGGGCACGGCAAAGAATGGGACATTGCTGATATCTGAGTAGTTGGGAACAGCCAACGAGTCGACCGTGGACATGTTGCCTGCGCCATCGCCAACGGTGGGATCAAAATCGATCAGCACGCCGTCCAGGAACGGCGCGACGCCGACTGCGCTGGGTTGTGGGATGGCCAAGCCGCCGAACACATCGTCTTGGCTGTATTCAGCGCCAGCAAAGAGGACACCGGGCACTGCTGCATAGTTCATAGCCCAGGCGGCATCCTGACCAAAGGCGATCAGCTTGCCGCCGCCGGCCAGGTAGGCTCGCAAATCATCGACCGTACCCCACCAAATTCCATAATGCGCTCCCAGATAAAAAGAGGTTGGTCCATCGCCGCTGAAATAGACGACGACATCATATTGATCGAGCACGTCACGGGTGGGCAGTCCAAACCAATAAGCTGCATCCCACACATCGTATGTGGTGCCCAGCGCGGCCAGGGCGGCTTGATAGTAGGATAGGTAATCGGCGACCCCGAACAAGGCGTCCATGTCATCATCGATGAGCAAGACCCGATTCCCTGTATCCTCATAGATCCGCGCCCAATAGGGGATGTGCGCCGTGTGGGTGGTGCTGTTCAAGACCACATTGCCTTCTACATCCTGGATTGCAGCGCCTGCGTCTGCCTCGATGGTTACTGTAAAGACGGCCATGCCGCCGGCTGCGACGTTTACCGAGGCTGGTTGGACGGTAACGGTGACGTGCCCGGTATCGGTGACGGTCTCGGCGATGCTCAGGCTGTAGGTCTCGGCGGCAGCAGACACATTTTGGGCAGTGATGACGGTGTGCTGGGTGCTGCCGGCAGCGACCATGCCAAAACTGTGGCTGGGCTGGTCAAAAGTCAGACCGGGGTTGTAGGCCTTGCTCAGATCGATGCGCCCGGCACCCTGGGTCATCACGTCGGCGGTGGTCGTCTTGTCGAGGTGCAAAACGGTCTGGCTGGCCGTGCTCATTAGGGCGCTCTTGATTTGCGCGGGCGTCCAGTCGGGGCGCATGGCTTTCAGCAGGGCGGCAGCACCGGTTACGTGCGGCGCGGCCATGCTGGTGCCGCCCCACGAGTCATAGGTGCCGTCTTGAACGCCGCTGAGGATGTTTACACCCGGCGCGACCAGGTCGGGGGCGATGCTCAAGTCGAGATAGGGGCCGCGCGAACTAAAGTCGGCGATCACATCCTCAACCTCAGTCTCAAACGGTGAGACCGGGTAGCCGATCTGCACGCGGGCAAGATCGCCGTTGGTCTTCCACCAGTTGACCAGATCGCCGCCCCAGAGCTTGCCGGTGATCACGGTATACAGGTCTGCGCCTGCTACGGTGAAGCCACCTTTCCAGTCATCGTCGGCATAGGTGGGATGGTTGGGCGGCAGATAGATGATGGCCGCTACTGCGCCGTGCACCTTGGCATTGGCAACCTTGTCAGAAAAATTGTATGTGCCGCGCGGAATCACCGCGATCCAGCCGTTGACATAGGGCGCGGTCTGGGTGATGCCCACGGTTACGGTAGGCACCACCAATCCGCCCGGCAGTGTTTCGGGAGTGGTTGTGCGCAGGTTGCCATCCAACCCCGTTGGCAGATAGGGCAGCGGGCCAATGGTGGTGGTGGGGATGGCGCTGGGAGCGATGTCGGACATTTCGGTGGCCGCAAAGTTTTGCAGCGTATCCGTCACCGGTGTGGGCGCTGTGACCTGGACATTGTTGTAGAACGCGCGCTTGGTGGTACTGGCGCCTACATTGATGAACTTGGGCGAGTAGGGATTGCCGGCGGTGTTGTAATCGGGCCCGGTATTGCCGACTGCAAACACCACCACAATGCCCGCGTCAACGGCGGCTTCGTAGGCGGTGCGCAGCGGATCGTCCAGTTCCCAGGCGTCGCCGCCCCAACTGTTATTGATCACATCGGCGCCGTCGCGGATCGCGTCTTCGATGGCCGCGGCGAGCATAATGTTCGAGCCGGTGCTTCTGGTACCGGAAACGTCCAAAAACAGGGCCTTGTAGGCCATCAGCCAGGCGCCGGGAGCCACACCCGAAACCTCGGTAGTGGCGGTGCCAAAAGTAGCCGTGGTGCGGTTGCCTGCCGCCGTACCGCCCACGTGAGTGCCATGCCCACGGTGGTCCTGCGGGGTCAGTTCTTCCTCAACATTTACCTCAAACGTTGGCATGTAGTATCGCGCGGCAATGATCTTGCCATTGCAGAATGCAGCGTTCCCCTTGGGCCAATCGCCAGTTGTCGGATACGACCAGCCCGTGCCATCGAATAGGGGATGGTCGGGATCGATGCCGCTGTCAATGACGGCGACTTTGATCCCTGCCCCCGCCGTATCTCGCCCGCCAAGCTGGCTCCAGGCCGCGGCGGCATTGATCAGATCGAGGCTGTAATCCATATCCTCATCGTAAAATCGTTGCGGAGTGATTTTTTTCACGCCGGATAGATCGCGCAGTGCCTTGAGCATCTGCAATGTGTTGCCGGGCAGTTGGACGGCGACGGCGTTGAGCGCTATTTGATAGTTGTATCCTACCACGGCGCCGGGGATGGTCGTGGTTAGATCGGCCGCAAATACAGCCTGATCGGATACAAGTTGTTCAACATAGGTCCGGCTGGCCGCAGCTTGCACGTCGAGTTTGCCGTCGATGGTAGTCATGGCGCTCAACCCGCTGCCGGTGCGGGCATACGCTGCCAGCGAGGGCTGTTCGAGTTCGACGATGTACCAGTCATCCTCGCCAAGTAGCAAGTTGTACTTGACGTCTTGCGGTGCTTGCGCGGTGACTGAAGACATCAGCAGCGACAGGATCAAGATGATTGACAGAATCAGCCAACTCTTTTTCATGGAATTTCTCTCCTTTGGGCTAAAAACGGGTCAATTTGGGGCATTTACTGTGGAATGTTTGATCTGTTTAAATCTGGATAACGCCGCATTTTCATGGACAGAGTCGTGTGAATGTTATGCCGGAAGCAAGTCGACCTGGAAAAACGGGCGTTGCCAATACGACCTCCTTTCTTGAAAAACCAAGATCGACCAAGATGCCGTAGATCATTCAGGGGATGGGGTATGCAGGCTGGAAAGACCGGCTCAAACGCAAACCGGCCCGGATCGCTCAGACCTTCTCTTGAGCAATTCGGGCCGGTTTATGAAACATGAGGAGCAAAAGCAGCAGGTCGATCAATTTTTCCCCCAACATTTGGATGATGCGGCTGCAATTCGTGCGGATTCTAGCACACAAACAGCGTGCTGTCAAAAGGGGATGGTCGTGAGACGACCCCGGCAAGGAGTTAATCGACCTCGCCGATCATGATCAGCGGAAAGTAGTAGATGTACAGCGTTTGCGGCTCCAGCGTCGCCGTCAAGGCTTGCCACGCATCGATCCGCCCCCAGCCGGTGTAGGAGTCCCAGCCGGGCGATTCGACGTCGACCGTGTTGTTGATGATAAACTGCCGCACCTGCCCGACGGTATACGTATAGTGCTGCGACCAGAGCAAAGCGGCCAGGCCGGCGACATGTGGCGTGGCCATCGAGGTGCCGGATTTGTAGCAATAGGGATAGTAAGCAAGCGTGCAGGTGCTGTAAATGCCGCTGCCCGGCGCGGCGATATCCACTTCGGGGCCGCTGTTCGAGTAGGAGGCATGCTGGTCGTTTGAATCGGTCGCCGCAACGGCCAGCGCCGCCGGGTAAGCGCCCGGATAATAGACGCTGCTGCTGTTATTCCCCGCCGCGGCGACGACGAGCGCGCCGTGGCCGGTCGCATAATTGACCGCATCCTCCATCACCTGCGCGCCCGAGGCGCTCCCCAGGCTCAGGTTGATAACCCGCGCACCGTTGTCCGCCGCATAGATGATCGCGTCAGCCAGGTCGGAATAGCGGCCCGAGTTGCGATAGTCCAGCATTTTCAGGATCATCAGTTTGCTGCCCCAGGCCATTCCGGCGATGCCGGCGTCGTTGTTGCTCATTGCCCCGGCGATGCCGGCCACGTGCGTGCCGTGACCGAGATCGTCTTCTACGTTGTTGTTTTGACCCGTGTCCAGGAACCGCCAACCGTAAATATCGTCGATAAAGCCGTTGCCGTCGTTGTCGATGCCGTCGCCGGGTGTCTCGCCGGAGTTGATCCACAACTGATTGATCAGGTCGGGGTGATCGGTGTCGATGCCGCTGTCGACGATGGCAATGATCACCGCGCTGCTGCCGGTGGTGATCTCCCACGCACCCGGCGCGCCGATCTTGAGCGGGCCCCACTGGCTGCTCCAATAAGTATCGTTGGGGATGATCGTGGCCTGGACGACGCCGTCCCGTTCGACGGCTAGGATGTTGGGATCGCACTGCAACTGTTCCTGGAGACGGTCGAGGATATTTGCAGCCGCTTGGATGCGGAACCAGCCGGGCACGTGGAGCGGTTCCAGCCGCTTAAGGTCGTAGCGAGACAGCACTTTTGAGGCGGTGCTCGTGTCGGATGTGCCTGAGGCCGTGAGGGGAAGCTTGACCAGCAGGGTGTCCAGGTCGATTGATTGTGCGTTTGCGGGCATTACCAGCAGTGCGATAAGGCCGATCAGCAGTGCGCCTTTGAGCAAGGTTGCTGTCTGATCAGACCGCATCTTGTGCATCCGCCGATTGACCCTGGCCCAGGTCGAGCAGATCATAGATCTGGGTCTCCTCTTGCCGCCCGCGCAGAACGTGTTTGCCCTCGTCTTGGGTATAGACGGGTACACTGATATGTTGGAGTGTAGCCCCGCTGATCAGCGTGTGTCCGGAGGTGGCTATCTCTTCCAGCCGTTGAGCAATGTTGACCATATCGCCGATGGCAGTGTAATTCATCAGGTTTTCCGTGCCGATGTTACCGACGACGGCTTCACCGGTATTGATACCAATACCCAGTCCCAATCGACGCTCATCCCGGTCTGACCAGTCGGCCTGGAGCCGGGTGAACGCCGCGTGCATATCCAGTGCTGTACGAACGGCGCGCAGCGCATGGTCGGGCTGATCGACTGGTGTGCCGTAAACGGCCATCATCGCATCGCCCATGTATTTGTCAAGCGTGCCTCGCCATTTGAGCACCACCTGGGTCAGTTCGTTAAAAATCAAGTTCAGCAGTTCGACAACGCGGGTCGGGCCGTGCGTTTGGGCATAACTGGTGAAGCCGCGAATGTCGGCAAAGAGCACGCTGATCTGACGGCTTTCGCCGCCCAGTCTGAGATAGCGCTCTGGATCGTTGAGGATTTGTGCCGAAACTTCGGGGGCCATATAGCGCGTCATCACGTGATGCAAGAGATGGTTGCGCTGTTCCAGTTCGTCGTGCTGGTGTTTGATGCGCAGCAGAGATTTGACCCTGGCCGCCAGTTCATAGATGCTGAACGGCTTGCTCAAAAAATCATCGGCGCCGGATTCAAGCGCGGCGATGCGCTGTTCGGTCTCTTGCAAAGAAGTGACCATCACAATGGGGATGTGATGGACGCTGAACTCGTCGCGAATGATCTGGCAGACCCGGAATCCGTTCATACCTGGCATGATTACGTCTAGCAGGATTAAATCGGGGTGGTGCTTCTGAAACAGGTCTAGACCATCCGCGCCGTTTGTCGCTGAGACAACCTCATAGCCGATCATTGTCAGGTATCTGGTGATCAGGTTGATATTGACCTGATCATCATCGATGACCAGGATTTTG
>JAFGEY010000002.1 GCA_016931365.1 Anaerolineae bacterium | reverse complement strand
GCCTTGACCGTCTCGTACATCTGGTCGCGGATGCGCAGCACCGGGTTGAATGCGCTCTGTGCGGCCTGAAAAACCATCGCGCAGCCCTGCCAGCGAAAGTGCCGCAGCGCATCTTGATCCAGTTTCAGAACATCCTGCATCAGGCCATCCTGTCGATAGATGACCTGGCCGCGGGTGATGTCGGCGGTTTTAACCAGCAAGCGGACGATGCCCAGGCCCAGCGTGGTCTTGCCGGAGCCGCTTTCGCCGATCAATGAAAGGCTTTCGCCGGGAAAGATGTCAAAATCTACGCCGCGCACGGCCTTGACCTGGCCGCGTTCAGCCCAATACTCGATGTGCATATCGCGCACCGAGATCAGCGCGTCGCTCACTTTGCCTTTGCTCCAGGGTAGCTGTCTTGTCGGTGTTGTTTCCATCGTCATCCCCTTATGCCCGTCCCCTGAGGCGGGGGTTAAAGACCTCTTCCAGCGATCGCGTCATCCAGACCATCGCCAACTGAAACATCGCGATGGTGAATACCGGGGCCAGGATGTACGCGGCCGAGTCTTTGAAAAAGATCGCGCCGCGCGTCCAGGCGATGCTGATCATAACGCCCCAGTTGTGACTCGAAAAGGGCACCAGGCCCAACAGCACCAGGCCGGTCTGAGCGTAAATGGCTCCGGTCATCGCAAAAGCAAAGCTGATGGCGATATAGCTCATCATGTTGGGCAGGATTTCCTTGAACACGATGTGCCGGGTGCCCAGATCGAGCAGGACGGCGGCTTCGATGTAGTCACGTTCGCGGAGCGAGAGCACCTGGGCGCGCACCGCCCGGTACAGCCCCGTCCAGGACAGAATGGCCAGGATCAACGAAAGTACGATCATACTTTTGACCTGGATAAACCCGGCCAGCACGATTTGAAGCGGAAATTGGGGAATGGACATAAAAATGTCGGCAAATGCCGACAGAAACGTGTCGACCCCGCCGCCCAGCACCGCCGACGTGGCTCCCAAAGTCACACCGATTGAGGTCGAGATGATCGCCGTCAGCAGCGCCGTGGTCAAGATGTCTCGCCCACCGTTGATGACCTGGGAAAGGGTGTCCCGGCCTTCGTGATCCATCCCCAACGGGTGCTGCCAGGAAGGTTTTTCAAAGATGCGGGCGATTCTGGTTTCAGTATCTACCGGGATGACCAAAGGTCCAAGAAAAGAGACGACAAAATACAGCACCACGATGATAAAGCCAATGAATCCCACCCGGTTGTGGGCCATCAATCGGAAAAAGTCGGCGATCCCTTTGAGAATGCCAAGAAAGATGTCTTTGGCTGTTCTTTGATATACTGCCGTACTGCGTACTGCATCGTTTGGTGAGGTCATTTGGGTCATCGTTTACGATCCTCCTCCGATCCGGATGCGCGGGTCGAGCACGCTGTACAGGAAATCAGCCAGCAAGTTGGCCGAGATGACCACAAAGGTGATCATTAAAAAGATGCCCTGCATCACCGGGTAGTCGCGCCCGCCCACGGCCCCGCCCAGGCGGCTGCCGATGCCCGGATATACAAAGTAGGTCTCGATCAGCGTGGACCCGCCGATGGCGAAACCGATGCTGATCGCCAACTGGCTGGCCAGGGGGAGCAGCGCGTTGCGGCCCACGTAGGCGGTGGTGATCCGCCTGTCCGAAAGCCCGCGCGCTCGTGCGACGGTGACGTAATCTTCGCCCAGGGTGTTGATCGTGCTGCTTTTCATGGCCAGTGTCCATCCACCGATGGTGGTCAGGATATAAGTGGAGATTGGCAGGGCAGCATGGAAAAAGACGTCTTTGATAAAGACCCAGGTAAAGCCTGGCTGGATACCCGGCGAGTATGCGCCGCGCATCTGGTGGATGGGCACCAGGGCCTTGCCGTTGATCTTGATCTGCACGCCCAGAAAGACGATGATCAGAATAGCCATCAAATAGCCGGGGATAGCGCTTAAAAACGAGGACACTCCGGTAATAACGGGATCCAAAATCGACTCCCGACGATAGGCGACGACCGTCCCGACCAGCATACCGATCGTAAAGCTGATCGCCAGCCCGACGCCAACGCTAAAGAGCGTCCAGGGCAGCACGGCCTTGATGATATCGATGACTGGCGTGCCGCGAGACAGCAGCGACACGCCCAAATCGCCCTTGAACAGGTTGCCCAGGTAATCGATGTATTGCTCGTACATCGGCGCGTCCAGGTCGATGGCAAAGATCGCCCGCGCCTGGTCCAGCGCATCCTGGCGGCTGATGCCCTGACTGTACATCGCGTCGATGACAAACCGTTCTACCGGGTTGGAGGGCATCAGGCGTACCAGGAAAAAGATCAGCGTGGTGACGAAAAAAATGGTGAACAAGGCCTTGCCAGCCTGACGGACGTAATAACTCGACCAGATGTTCCGCAAAATGCGGGTGATGTCCAGTCCACCGGAAGGAACTGCTTTCTCACGCTCTGCAACGGCACTCAAAGTTTCCTCCTTTCAAGACACCGGTCGCTTGCTGTCAAAGTCCTAATTCCTCGGACAGCACAAGCGCTGCTGCTCCCAAGATCACAACGTCGGGGCCAAGGGTTGAAATTGACAGCTCTGTTTCATCGGCCAGGGCCGCCAGTGCGCCGCGCCTGATCTGTCGCTGTACCGGTTCTATCAACCTGGCTCCGAGCTCGACTACGTGGCCGCTCAAAACCACGTGGCGGATGCCCAATGCGCAAACCAGATGGGTGATGGTATGTCCCAAAAAAGCGCCCGCTCGTTCGATCACCGCGCATACCGTCGGATCGCCGGCCAAAAGGGCCTGCTTGAGCGCCGCAAAGGTGATTTCGTCCATATTTTCGCTGGGTGCGTGAGGATCTATGGACGCTCTCTGCTTGACCTTGGCCGCTTTGACCTGCCTCACGAGCGCTCGCCCGCTGACTATGGTCTCCAGGCATCCGTAATGGCCGCACATACAGAGCTCGCCATTTTCTTCGACCATCACATGGCCGATCTCGCCCGCGCCGTAGCCGCCGTCACCATGATAAAGCTGTTGATTCAGAATAATCCCTGCACCGACGCCTCGGGCGATCTTGATCAACACCAGGCTGGGCTGGCCTTTGTTATCGCCAAAGGTAAACTCGCCCAGAGCCGCCACTTGGCAATCGTTGGCGATATAGACTGGCAAAGCGTAGCGTTTTTGCAGCAAATCGCGCAAGGGCAGATGCTGCCAACCCATATTAACCGAGTTGATGACCACGCCTCGCCCGGCGTCCATCAATCCTGGCGTGCCGATACCAATGCCCAGTGTGGGCGTGTTGGTGATCTTGAGCAGTCCATCAATCAAGTCGTAGACGCGGTTCAACGCTTCCTGACCGCCAAGATCGCCAATGGAAAGATGCAGGCGATGTTTGATGGTGCCACGCAGGTTGATTACCGCGCCGCGGAACTCGTTGCTGGCCAGGTCAATGCCGATCAGGTGATTTGAGTCATCAACAATACTCAACAGGATGGGTGGTTTCCCGCCAGCAGAGGGGCCTTGTCCGATTTCTTGCACCAGGCCGTCGGCGATCAGTTCGCCGACCATATCAGAGACGGTGGTGGGAGTGAGGTTCGTTAATCGGGCAATATTGGCACGGCTGATCTGGCCCTGATTGTAGATTGTTTTCAGGATGAGGTGGGTATTGTGCGTTTTAGTTTGCTGCCGTGTCGCTTTTTTCATCTTTGAACCGGCCAGGCGCGCTTTATATCATCGGGTATCTGTCATTGGATTGGGACAGGTGTTGGGCAATGGGGAATTTCTAAGTACACTAGACTTACAAAGTAGATTTTACCACAGATACAAAGCTTTGTCAAGTCAGTGGATAAAGTGTCGTAATCTTGACGAAATGGTGCGGCCATGTTATACTCGACTTGGTATCAACTTGATTACGCTAGAAATCTGTGACAAAGGAGACAATGATGTCGACTAGAATAAAGATGCGCAAAATCCTCGTGACCGGCGCGGTGGGCCAGATCGGCTCCGAGTTGACGGTTGCCCTTCGTGACCGATACGGCAGCGAAAATGTCGTTGCCGCCGGACACCGCACCCCTCCAAGCCCCGAACTGCAAGATGCAGGCCCTTTTGAATTCGTCGACGTGGCTCAAAAGAACCAGATTGGAGCTGTGGTCGATCGATACGGCATCGATACCATCTATCACATGGCAGCGATTCTTTCTGCAATAGGGGAGGCTAGCCCGCATTTGTGCTGGGACGTGAACATCAATGGGCTGTACAACGTTCTCGAGATCGCGCGCGAGCGCAATTTGGTGCGCGTCTTTTGCCCCAGCTCGATCGCCGCATTTGGACCGGAAACACCCCAGAAGAATACGCCGCAAGAGACGGTGCTGCGACCCAAGACGATGTACGGCGTGACCAAGGTCGCCGGTGAATTGCTCTGCGATTACTATTTCCGTCGTTTTGGCGTCGATGTGCGCGGCGTGCGCTATCCGGGCATCATCAGCAACGTCACCCCGCCCGGCGGCGGCACCACCGATTATGCCGTAGAAATCTACTATGAGGCCATTCGTCACCGGCACTATTCCTGTTTTGTGCGCGAGAACACCGTGCTGCCGATGATGTACATGCCCGACTGCATCAAGGGTACCCTCGATTTGATGGAGGCCAACCTAGCGGACCTCAGACACCACGCCGATTTCAATATGGCCGGGATCAGTTTTTCGGCCGGCGAATTGGCGGCATCGATCAAAAAGTATATGCCCGAGTTCACGGTCGAGTACAACCCCGATCCGATCAAGCAGGCGATTGCCGATTCGTGGCCTATGTCGATCGATGACTCGGCGGCGCGGGAAGAGTGGGGCTGGCGGCCCAGTTACGACCTGGATGCGATGACCAGGGATATGCTGGAAAAGCTTGACAAACGGTATCAAGAAGGAAAATTGTAAAGTATAAAAGGAGACGACGATGTCTGACAAACTTGCATTTATCGAACAAGAACTGGATCAACTCAAGGCGGAAAAGCGCTTCATCAACATCCGCACGATGGAATCGCCCGCCGACGCCTGGATGGTTGTCGACGGCAAGCGGGTGCTCAACTTTTGCACCAACAACTATTTGGGGTTGGCGAACAACCCCGAGATCAAGACGGCGGCCAAAGCAGCGATCGATCAATGGGGCGTCGGGCCGGGCGCGGTGCGCACTATCGCCGGCACACAGGGATTGCACCTCGAGTTCGAGCGCCGCATGGCTGCCTTCAAGTCGGTCGAGGCGTCGATGCTGGTGCAGAGCGGCTTTTGTGCCAACCAGGCAGCGATCCCGGCGCTGGTCGGGCAGGATAGAGCGGCTGGCGTTCAGGATGTGATTTTTTCCGACCGGCTTAACCACGCCAGCATCATCGATGGGGCGCGGCTTTCCGGAGCCAAGATCATCGTCTATGAGCACTGTGACCCGGCTGATCTGGAGATCAAGATCGAGGAAAATCTGTCGCAGTACCGGCGCGGCTTGATGATCACTGATGGGGTGTTCAGCATGGACGGCGATGTCGCACCGCTGGATCGGCTTTACGAGGTGGCCGAGAAGCGCGGCGTGATGACGATGGTCGATGACGCGCACGGTGAGGGTGTGCTCGGGCGAGGCAGGGGCATTGTCAGTCACTTTGGGCTGGAGGGCCGGTTCGACGTCGAGATCGGCACCCTGTCCAAGGCTTTTGGCGTGATGGGCGGCGTGATCGCCGGCAAGTCGTTGGTGGTCGAATACATTCGTCAAAAGGCGCGGCCCAATCTCTTTTCCAGCGCGCTCACGCCCGCCGACACGGCGGCTTGCCTGGCGTCGCTGGACTATATCGAGCGGCATCCTGAACTGGTCGACAAGTTGTGGGCCAACGCCGAGTATTTCAAAAAGGGCATGGCTCAACTCGGCCTCGACACCGGTTTTACGCAGACGCCGATCGTGCCGGTGATGCTCGGCGATGTGGGCCTGGCCAAAACGTTCAGCGCCAAGCTTTTTGAATATGGCGTTTTTGCGATGGCTCTTGGCTTTCCGACCGTCCCGCAGGGCAAGGCGCGCATCCGGGTGATGAATACTGCCGCGCACAGCCGCAAAGACCTGGATCAAGGCCTGGCTGTGTTTGAAAAGGTGGCCAAAGAACTGGGTGTAGTTTAGCTTCACAATGACGCCATCCGCCTGCATCTGCGTTTGTCTGTGGGTTAAGTCATTCGCGTAGCAAGAGACTGTACTGAGAGCCGAACGCGGACTGCCATTAAGAACTGTCAGGACGTTGTCCGGTAGTGGTCACATACCCTTTTTACTCTGTGGTAGACTTGTAATGATCTCATTTTCCACCAGGAGGAAGACAGTATGGCAACACTTTTGGAAAAGACGCAAACGCTGATTTCGGCCAATTTGCATTCAATGCTCGATAAGGCACTCCAGGCTAACTCGCTGGCGGTTCTCGACGAGTATATCCGCCAAGCGCAGGACAGCCTGGATGACCTGGAAGACGCCGCGGCGACCGTCGGCGGGCAGGTCAAAACGCTCAAACGGAAAACGGATGAGTTTGAGAAAAAAGCACAAGAATTGGACAATCAGATCGATATGCTTTTGCAACGTGGTAAGGATGATCTGGCCGTCGCCGCACAGCGCAAAATGAACAATGTGCGCGATATGGCCCAGCAATATCGCGAGCAGCATGAGCGCCAGCAGCAAGAGTACAAGCAACTCCTTGATGCCCGCCTCAAGCTGGAGGCCAAACTCACCGAAATTCGCCAGGAACGACAGCAGTTGCAGGCCTTGCTCGAACTGGCCAAGGCCAAGGAAGTGACCACCAAGACACTCCATTCGCTGGATGATTTGGCCGGCGTTGGCGATGCTGATATCGCACGCATCGCTGATGGCATCCGTGCCCGGCTCGACAAGGCGAGCACACAGTCCGAGATGCGTGCCGCGCGCCTGGACGATCAGATGGATCAGCTACTCGAAACAGACGAAATCCAGATCCAGTTGGAAGCGCGCAAGCGCCGGCTGGGTATTGGCAGCACCTCCGATGGGCCGGTTCAGTCCGAAGATGAAGAGCACGCGGGTCAACAGCGATAAAGCGATTTGCAACTGACATCTGGAAAATGCGTATTTCATGGTGTGTAGTGCGTGTCCGTCGTCCCACACATTGCATGCCGTACGCCGTACGGAATATGTAGAATGTAACGCATCTATGTGATCTCGGGTCAGGGTGTTTGTATCCTGAGATCAGAGGAGCAGTTCGCATGAACAGAACGCGGATTGTATTTTTTGTGATTATTGGCATCGCCGTGCTGATCGTCATCGCCGGGTTGTTGGTGTCACAGGTGCCCGGTTGGGTGAACAAGAGTGCCACCGGGGAAGAAGCAACGCCAACGCCATCGAATGATCCGTTGGTGGTGCGCATTGTCTGCGCGCTGCCGGTTGAACCGTGGGTGAGCGAAGCAGCCAAGAAATTCAACGCTGAGGATCACCGCCTGGAAGGGCAAAAGATTATCGTCGAGATCACCCCGATGGACGGTCTCACTGCGATGGGCTACTATGACCGCGAAGAGATGAATCCCTATCCCACGGCCTGGATCCCCGACAGCCGCTACCTGGTCGATCTGGTCAACGCGACTTACAAGACCAAGCGCGGGCGCGATGTGTTCCTGACCGACGGCGAGTATCGCGCGCGGCCGATTGCCACCTCGCTCTTTTCTTGGGGCATCTATGAGAGCCGCGCTCAGGTGCTGCGCGAGCGATACGGTGAGGTCAACTGGACGGTGATCCACGATGCGGCGATGGCAAAAGGGGGCTGGCGAGAGATTGGCGGGGAAGGGTGCGCCGAGTGCGCGCAGTGGGGCTATTTCAAGCTGGTGGTGCCCAACCCGCGTAAAAACGCCGCCGGCCTGGTGGCAATGGTCGCCGCGGCGGGCGAGTATTATGACAAGACAACGATCACTGTCGAGGATGTGACCAACGCCGAGTTCCAGCAATGGCTTGGTGAGCTGATGAGCGCCGTGACCGACTATTCAAGCGCCTACTCGGTGGAAGACCTGGCTCTGTTTGGCTACTCGATGGGCGACGGCGGGCAGCTTTTGGAGAGCGACCTGCTGGTCAATATGGCGGGGATCAAGACCCGCTGGGCCGACCCATTGGTGATCGAGTACCCGCAGTATCTCACCTGGTTCGATTTCCCCTTTACGGTGTGGATGGGACCCGAAACGACGGCACTGGAAAAAAATGCGGCTCTCCAGTTCCAGGAGTATTTGCTTTCGCCGGAGCAGCAGCAAAAAGCACTCGAGCGCGGCCTGCGTCCGGCCAATCTGGATGTGTCATTGGAAGGGCCGGACAGCCTGTTTGTGCAGTGGCAAAGCCAGGGTGCGATGACTCAGCTGCCTCGTTTCACCCGCATGCGCTCGCCTGATCGCGATGTGCTGCTGGCTCTGCTGCGCTGGTTCGATCTGAATGTGGCGCAGTAGAAAGGAGGCGTGCAATATGAGTACGCAAGATCAGGGAATGCGCAGCGGCTATATTGTTGTCGCCGTGGTGGTGCTGATCATTGCCTTTACAGTTTTTTGTTGCCTGAGCTTTCAGGCTTTAGCCAAGCTGATTCCCGAGCGGGTGCAAAAGGCTGTCGCCACTCAACAAGTGCCGCAGACCTTTGTGATGGCCTATTCGCCGGAAAAGGAAGAGATGTTCAAAGCCCTGGTCGATGGTTTTAACAGCCAGGTCGCTGCATCAAACGACGACGTAATTCGCATTGATGCGGTGCGTTATGAACCGGATTTGATGGTCGAAGCCGCGCTGGAGGGCAGCCTGCACGCCATCTCGCCTGACTCTTCGGTGTGGCTCGACACGCTGGATCGTCAATGGCAGGCCAAGACCGGGCGCGAGTCGCCGCTGGTGGGACAGACCGAGCGCTATGCCGTTTCGCCGATTGTCATTGCGATGTGGGAGGATGTCGCGCGCAGTATGGGCTATCCCGACAAGCCGCTGGGCTGGGCCGATTTGTTGGCCCGTGCCCAGGCCGATCCCGAGTTCAAGTGGAGTCACGCCTCGACCAGTTCGGCTTCCGGTCTGCTGGCGACGCTGGCCCAGTTCTACGCCGGGGCCGGCAAGACGCGCGGCCTGACCGAGGCCGACGCGACGGAGCAATCGACGCTCGACTATGTGGCCGCGGTCGAAAAAACCGTGCGTTACTATGGCGAAGGCGAGTGGTCGGTGTTGCAGCGGGTGATCGAGCAGGGGCGCGCGTATCTGGATGCCTTTGTCTGTCAAGAGCAGTTGGTCGTTTACTATAATACGCGTATGCAGGGCGACCGCCTGGTGGCGATCTATCCCGTCGAAGGGACGCTGTGGGAAGACCATCCGCTGGCGCTGCTCGAAGTCGATGGCCTGACCGCCAAGCAACGCGCCACGTTCAGCCGCTTTGTCGAATATGTCAAGGCGCGGGAGCGGCAGACTGAAATCCTCTCGCGCGGCTACCGTCCGGTCGATCTGGACATTCCCCTCGACGCGCCGCCATCGCCGCTGACCGCAGCCAACGGCGTCGATCCGACGCAGCCACAGACGGCGCTGCAAATGCCCGCGCCAAGCGTGATCGAGGTCGTGCGTGATGTGTGGTGGTATACCAAGCGCCACACCAATGTTTACCTGGTCGTCGACGTTTCAGGCAGTATGGAAAGTAACCAAAAGCTGGCCAATGCCCAGGCTGCGCTGCGCATCTTTATGGAGCAAATCCAGGGCGATATAGAGCGCGTAGGTGTGGTGACGTTTTCCTCGCGCGCCAGCGAGGTAGTACCGCTCGACGAGCTCAAGAGCAACCGTGCTCAGATCAACGCTGCCATCGACGGTCTAGAAGCAAACGGCGACACGGCGTTACTTGACGCGGTCGACCTGGCCTATGCACGGTTGCAAGCGCTCGGCGACTCGGAGCGCATCAACGCTATCGTGGTGATGACCGACGGGCTTGAGAACAATTCTAGAACCACGCTGGGGCGGTTGATCAAGCGCGTGATGGACGAAAACCAAAGCGGCGTGCCGGTAGTCATCTTTTGCATCGGCTATGGCTCAGACGCCGATGTCAAGGTGCTGACCTCGCTGGCTGAGTCGAGCGGGGGGCAGTATTACGCCGGCGATCTGGAAACCATTCGCCGATTGTACAAGATTCTGTCATCCTATTTCTAGCCATGACCTCTCAACGTTTAAGCGACCAACTTCGAGATCGAGCGGCCAAGGCGCTGCTCTCTTTTGCCATTTTCAGGTGGGAAAGTGCGGCCACGCTGGCTTTGATGATCATTCTGATTGTGCTGGTGCCGCAGCCCTTTCCATTCTGGCAATGGTGGTTCTGGTTGATCCTGGGCGCCCTGGCCGAGGTGGGAGTCGTTGTCACCAGCCTTTACGATCCGGCTGTGCGAGAGCGGGTAGTGGCCGAGATGTTTCAGGAAAAGTTTAGCCCGCGCGAGATTCGCAGCAAGGAATATCGCACCCGGATCGAAAAAGCGCTGGAATACCGCAAGCAAATGGAAGTGCTGCTCCAGCACACCCGCGACGGCGCGCTCAATTTGCACCTTCAGGCGACAGTCGATGACGTAGCCGATTGGATCGGCAATATGTTTCGCCTGGCGCGCAAGCTGGACGCATACAGCCAGGATAGCGTGCTCAAGCGCGATTTGCAGTCGGTGCCGCAGGAAATTCAGGCTTTGGAACTGCGGTTGCAGAGCGAGACCGATGTCCAGGTGCGCGCGCAGCTCAAGCAAAGCGTCGCCAACAAGCGCGCGCAGTGGCAGCACCTCGACGCGCTGGACAATACAATGGATCGCGCTGCTTTGCAACTAGACGATACTTTGAGTGCAATGGGCACGGTTTACGCGCAGATGCAGCTTGTGGGAGCCAAGGATATCGACAGTGGGCGCGCGCAGCGGTTGCGCGAGGACATTGCCGAACAGGTCCATTCGCTGCACGATGTGGTCGAGGCAATGGATCAGGTCTACACCGCAACTAGTTCGTAACACAGGTTTTGAGACAGAGGAGCGTGACGAATGAAAAAACGCTTGTTGATTTTCATGTCGTTGATCGGTGCGCTGGCACTGGTGGTGACTGCCTGCAAACCAACGGCAACGGAAGTGCAGGAACCGACCAAGGGCGAGGTGTACATCTATGTTGGAATGCCCTTGTCCGGCTTTCAGGCCAACGGCGGGCAGACCGTGCTCGGTGGCGTCAACCTGATGGCCGACCGGCTCAACAAAAGTGGTGGTCTGCTCGGCTACAAGATCGTCATTGTGCCGATCGACGACGAGTCGGACTCGGACGTGGCCCTGGCGATGGCCGAACAGGTGCAGGCCGATGTTGCCGCCGGCAAAAAAGTGCTCGGTGTGATCGGACACCTGAACAGTGGGCAAACCCTGGCGGCGATGGACATTTACAAAGACCTGCCGCTGGTGGTGATCACG
>JAFGEY010000493.1 GCA_016931365.1 Anaerolineae bacterium | reverse complement strand
TCTTTGATGATCATCTGGGGCGATGGAACTACAGAGCGGTTCCCTTGGCTCCAGAATCGGGGTAAGTTATTTTTGCACCATTCCTTAACAGTCAATCGACTCATTCAGCGTCCTCCATCTCGTCGAGCACACACACCTCGACGCCCAATTCGCGGGCGAGATTACGATTGGCCTGCCGGTGCTCTTCCGTTGTGCCCCAATCCTCAGCGCACAGCACGACCAGCCTGCTCCCGGAGCGCGCCGCATAGAGCACCGACTCGACAAACGAGTGCGATCCCAGATGAATGTGCTCCGGGCTGATCCGCACCGGTCCCACGCGCAGCGCGCGCGAGAAAAAGACAATCGAAGAAGATACATCGCCGGTCAATTTCTATTTCCTTCACTTAACAGACCCCGATCAAAAACCCGACCAACAGGCACAATCCGCCGAAAATGATGATCAGAACATCCCATCTGTTCACACCGGTTACCAAATCACATAAAGACTGGGGCCCAAACGCCAGATGATCCACGCGCACAGCGCAAGCAGCGCCGCGCCAACCAGGTACAAGATGGCAAAGACGATCCGTTCACCGCATCGACGGTACCAGCGCGCCATCAGCCCCTCAAGACAATCCGCGCGATCACAACGATCAACATCAGGCCTATCCATTGATATACTTTCATTCCGTCTCGACTCCCGCAGCGGCAAAAACGCGCAGCGCGACCGGCGCGCCGGTGACTGCCTGCATAAAGAGAGTGCTGCCCGGCACGTCCAGGTACACGCCGACGGCCGGTTGGCTCTCCGTCCAGGTCTGACCCGGTGGGAAATCGGCCACACTCCCACCGCCGGGCGCATCAAGCACTTCGACCCGAATGGTGTACCCCGACAGACCCAGGGCAGTCAAGGCTGCATCGGCCGCATTTGTGGCCTCATCTCTGGCTGTAACAGCATCCAGGGCGATCTGGCCGGTGACCAGGTAATAGGCATAATCTCGCCCACGACTTATCCCCTGCAGGGCGGCCGCAGATGCAATTTCCAGGCAGCGCTGCCGGAGGGTCAGCAGGTGCAATCCATCGATCAGCGCAGCAGAAACAGCGATCAGCAGCAAGACGGCAATAATGCCGGAGGCCATTGTTTGTCCACGGGTTTGTTTGAAAAAATACATCCGCTTACTCTACAAAGATTCAGGTCGTTTGGCAGTCAGGTGGTTGGGTAGTCGGGGTGTTCATTTCTGCACGTCCAACCACCCAACGACCAAACGACCGAACCACCCAGCCTACGGCCACGCCTCGACCAGCACTGCGCTCTCGCCAGTCAGCGTGCGCGGAGTCAAATTCATAAACGGGATCATCGCCTGGTACATCATCTCGATGCGCACGGACACGGCGGTGCCGAAACGCCGGGCCGGGTCCGAGAAGGCGAACGAGACTACCGCCGGTCCAGGATTGCCGCCGAACACGCTGTCCTGAATCGACTGCCGGGCCAGGGCCTCCGCCGTCACATCGTCCCAGGGATGAAGCGACAGGTAGCGCGCCGCCTGCCAGGAACCGACGCCCAGGGCGTGTTTGATCGCCGCCGCGCGGGCGAACTCAAGCGCACCGAAGAGCAGCAGCACGAGCAGCACGATCCCTAGCAGATACTCGATCGTGATCGTCCCGCGCCGGTCTCTCACCAGGCGAACATAGGTTGCACCCACGCCTTTTCTCCTTCGCTTGCGACGGGTATCTGCCAATAGTCGAGCGAAATCTCGACCGGCCAGAACCGGAACCACCGGCGGCACATCGCTTCGGTCAGCGTGAACCGGTATGCTGCATAGTCGCCCATCGTCAGCCGGTAGCTTTCCAACGCGGATGCCAGCCGTTCTGCCGGCAATGGTTGGCCGCTGTTGTGCCCGATCCACGCCGCCGCGCGTTCCAGGTCTGAAGGCGCGATCGCGCCGGGCTGCGGCAGGTCGCCGTCGACCAGGACGACCGAGAGTGTCTCCACAACGAAAGCCTGGCGTACCCACACGCGGTCCATCGACCGGTACACCCATACGCGCTGCCCGGCGATCTCGACCAGGATCAACATTCATTGAGCCACCGTGCACAGAATCGTTCGTTTGTCCTCACAACGTCTCCACCCAGCGCCACGCGGCAAAAATGACCCCGGCTGCCGCATAAGCGGGCAATAGCGGCACACCGCTGGCCACCAGGTCCGCTTCGGTTGGCCGAGAAAGCACACTGGCCAGCGCGACCCGCAGCGCCTGTCCCCGGTAGCGGCGCAGCAGATGAAAGATGCTCCAAATGACTTGCGCTCCGAGCGTCAGCGCGATCAACCGCCGGTCAGGCACAAAAGCCACCAGCGCCATCAACACCTTGGCATCGGCCCCGCCGATCAGGTGCAGCGTCCAGGCCGCCCAGGCGCAGAACCAGGCCACCAGGATCAGCGACACTTCTTGTGGCGCGCCGGCGGCGAGGAACGCAGCGAACATCGCCATCGGGCCAACGCCGGCAGCCGCCGTCAGGCCCAGCCGGTCCAGCAGTTCGCCGACGAGCAGCAAGAGCGCCAGCAGCAGCCCAATCTGCCACGCGCCTCGCGCCAGCCAAAGGAAAGCGCTCAAGAAGAGCGGGGGAACGGTCAGCCAGTTGGAGACCATCCCTTTCCGCGCGTCCTGCCAGGCCACCACGAGCAGCCAGAGCAGCGACAATCCGACCATCCACCCGTTCATCATCCCTCACAGCGCGTTGTTAAAGTCGTTCAGCCGCGCGGCAATCGACCCGGCCAGCTGCCAGATCGCCGCCGCGATCACGACCAGCGAGATTGTGCCTATGATGATATACTCGACGGCGGTAATCGCCCGACGATCGCTCAAGAAACGCATCCCATACCTCCAGAGCAGTTGCGAGTTGAAAGTGGCGGGTTGAAAGTTAAGAGTTGAAGGTTACGAGCAATCAACGTTCAACTCTTAACCCGCAACTCGCCGCTCTTTTTAGGGCCAGGCCGGCATGGCAGGCAGGTTGTCCACTGCCGTGCTGGTGGCGCTGCCCTGGGCTTGGGTCGACTTGGCGATACCCCACACCGAGGCGGCCAGGACGATGAGCGCGACCGTCCCCGCAACGATGTATTCGACCATGGTGATCGCCCGACGATCAGAGAGAAAACGCATAAAAGCCTCCTTGAAAAATGATGATAGGCTACCACACCCCCGGCGCGCCGGCCGGCGCGTTGAGCAGCGCCATCAAGCGGGCCAGGAGTGGATACAACGACAAAACCAGAAAGGGCGGCAGCAGGAGCAGCAGCATTGGGATCAACAGGCGCATCGGCGTCTCCTCGATGTCGATGCGCGCAGATTCTCGAATCCGCTCGCTCGCCTGGTCAGCCGCGTCAATCACCGCGTCGCCGTAGGTCAGCCCACCCCGGCGCGCCGCCGTGATCCCCAGCAACAGGTTGTCCAGTTCAGCAGAGCGAATGTCCCGCGCCAGCTCCTCGACCACCGCCGAGGGATCGACGGCGAAGGATCGTTCCAGGTGAAAGCGCAGCCGGTCGCCGGTCACGCCCGCCTCCATCCGCGCGGCCGCTTCCTCCAAAGCCGGACGCAAGCCGTCCAAGACGGACAGCGCCGCGCGGAGCAGAAAAATCAGGTCGCGCACCTGCCGGTCGATCTCGACGCGGCGGCGGCGCACCAGGTAGGCGCGGATCAGGCGCGGGGCAAAAGCGCAGGCCAGGCCGAGAAGGGCCAGGACCGGACTGCGTTCGGCCAGCAGCAGGTAGGCCAGTGCGACGCCGGCCGCGGCCCCAACGATCCGCCACAGCGTCCACGGGATGCCGCGCAGGCCGTACAGGTCTTCCTCGGTGAATTCATCCGCCCGCTCGTCGGTCAGAAACGTCTGAGCAGGGTTGAGGTAGCGAAAGCGGCGAAAGCGCGCGGCTACGTCGCTGACGGCCAACAGCCCCCAGGCCGAGATCGATCCTGTGCCAATGGCAGCAGCCGTGCCCAACAAGATTCCCCAGTTCATAGCCTCTCCAAAGTTGCGAGTTGAAGGTTACGAGTTGCGAGTTAAGAACGCGGCTTTAGCTTTCAACTCGCAGCTTTCAACTCATAACGCTTTCTCCTCTTGCATCCCGCTCTCCTGGTCAAAGTAGAACGAGGCCAGCAGCACAAACAGCGTCGCGGCCAGGAAGGTGCCCCGGCGCTGCAACGTGCTGGTGAAAAAATCGCGCCACAGCGGCAGAGCCACAGAAATGGCAATTACTGCCAGGTTGGCCGCCTGCAAAAAGCGCGTCGTGCCCTTGAGCAGCGCCAGCGATGCCCTGGCCTGTCCGCCCAGGCGGTCGCGCTCTTTGAGGTCGTTCTCGATGCGTTTCACTTCGCCGGCAATTGCCGCCGCGCCGGAAGAGCCACCGGTCTCCAACACCAGGATCAGGCGAGCCAGGTATGGATTGTTCATGTCGCGCAGTGGGGTCAACGCCTTGTCGACGCGTCCGCTGCTCCCATAGATGTTGACTGCCCGCCGTACCGCAGTGCCCACCACGCCGGGCGGAAGATCGCCCTCGATCTCGGCCAGCACCGCAAAGGGTGACTCGCCGACGGCAAAGCGCGAGCGAAAGAGCACGACCAGCGCCTTGACCTGAGCGGTGATCGCCGCCTGCGCCTTGCGCGTTTTCCTCACCCGCCAGAACCAGGTCAGTCCCAGACCCACGAAGACCAGGTAGGGTGACAGCAGCGCATCGCGCACGGTGACGCCCAGGATGAGGCCGCCCAGGGCCGGCAGGATGGGCAGCAGGTTGAGCCATGTGCCTGCCGGATTCGTCTGCTCTTCATCCGGCTCATCGCGCTCGAAGAAGGTCTGCAAGGCACTTTGCCACTTGGGCCGGTAGACCCGGCGAATCCTGGCGACCAGGCTGCCCACACCCAGCAGCAACCAGGCGGTCAGAGCGCCGGTGCCTATGGCACTCAGAAGCACGGCGATCGCGCCAACGACATCCATCAGCCTTCCTCACCATACACCGGCTCGATCTGGTAGCGCCCATCCGCGACGCCGTTCACGCGCACCACCTCGGCCACGTACCGGCTCACGCCGCGCCGGCGCAGGTGGACGATCATGTTCACACCGCGTCCAACACGCTCGCGGATCGCCGCCAGCGGCATCCCCGAAGCCAGGGCCAGCGATTCCAGGCGCAGCAGGGCATCGTAGGCCGAATTGGCGTGAATGGTGGTGACCACCTTTTTGCCCAGGTTCATCGCCGAGAGCAGCTCCACCGCTTCGCCGCCGACCACCTCGCCGAATACGATCAGGTCGGGGCGCATGCGCGTGTAGAGGACATTGACTACCTCGTCGAGGGTCGGAAAATGCTCCTGCGGCGGCACCGGCACGACGGCCCGCGCCGCGAACGGGTGCTGGATCTGCAGCTCACGAAAGGTCTCCACCACGGCGATCTGCGTCGTCGGCGGCACGCAGGCGGTCAGGGCGTTGAGCAGTGTGGTCTTGCCCGACGAGAACTCACCGCTGATCAGGAGAGTGGCCGTATTGCAGCATACCGTCCAGGCCAGAAAGCGGGCGATTTCGGGCAGGTCTCCACCCAAGTCATCGGGAATACGGTTTTCCCGATCTGACGCATCAGGTTGGTTGAATGCCCCGCTCTGCGCCAGGGCACGCAGCGACATTGCCTCCTGGCGGAAGACGCGCACGTTGATTGCCGTGCCCTCGACGCTGAGGGGCGGGATCATCGCCGTGAAACGGCTGCCATTGGGCAGATCGACCAGGACGAAGGGCCGATCGGCTTTCATCGCCCGACCGCCGAGGTCGGCCACGCGGCGGGCCAGGCGCTCGAAATAGGCGTCGTCGGCCGGCGCGCCCAGGTCCTCGACCCGGCCGTACCGCTCTACCAGCACGTGGCCGCCGCGGACGATCACTTCCTCCACGCCGGGCTGCGCGGCGATCGCTTCGAGCAGGCCCAGGCCGGTGCT
>JAFGEY010000492.1 GCA_016931365.1 Anaerolineae bacterium | reverse complement strand
CCGGCCGAAAAGAGCGTCTGCGTGACCGCGTCGTGCAAGTCGCGCGCCAGACGGCTGCGCTCGGCGGCGACGGCCTGCTGTGTCTCGGTGATGCGTAGCGCGTCCTCGGCCTGCCGGCGCTGCGCCATCTCTTGCTCCAACTCGGCGGTGCGCTGCGCGACCTGCTCGGCCAGCTCGCGGTTTCGCGCTTCGATGCTCTTGACCCGCCAGCCATAGCCGCCGATCACGACGCCGATGGCGAGCAGAACGATGGCGGCGTTGAACCACCAGGTGCGCCAAAAAGGCGGCACCACCCTGATCACCACCGCCAGGCCCTGTTCGTTCCACACCCCGTCGTTGTTCGAACCTTTGACGCGCAGCGTGTACGCGCCGCCCGGCAGGTTGGTATAGCGGCAAAAGCGGATCGTGCCCGCATCGTGCCAGCCGGTATCAAACCCCTCCAGCATATAAGCATAGCGGTTCTTCTCCGGCTGGCGAAAACTGAGCGCGGCAAACTCGAACTCGAAAAAGTTGTGCGGCCAGGGCAAAGTGATCCTGGTCGCGTGTTCGATCGGTTTTTCGCTGGGCACAGGCACGCCGCCCTGGGTGAAGGAGGTCAATACGATGTTGGGCACATAAGGATTATCGACGATATTCTGAGGGTAAAAAGAGTTGAATCCGTTTACCCCGCCAAAAAACATCTGCCCATCGCCGGCGCGATGGTGGGCCGAAACGTTGAATTCGCTGCTTTGCAGGCCGTCCTGAGGCCCAAAGTGCTTGAACGTTTCCGCCACCGGCTCAAACCGCGCCAATCCCTTGTTGGTACTCAGCCACAAAAACCCTTGCTCATCTTCCAGGATGCCGTACACCACATCGTTGGGCAAACCGTCTTTTTCGCGATAGGTGGTCAGCACGTCGGTCGCCAGATCGAGCCGGTTCAGGCCATTCGTCGTGCCGATCCAGAGCCAGCCCCGACTGTCCTGGTAAATCGCCATGACCTCATTGCCGGTCAGGCCGCGCCTGACACCTTCATAGATGGTGTCCGGATCGCTCAGGTAATGGGCAATCTCGCCGGTCGCCGGATCGAGCCGGTTGACGCCGGCCGAACTGGTGCCGATCCACAGCACACCATCGTCAGTTTGCTCAATCGCATACACCACCGATCCCCACAAGGTTACCGGGTCGGGAAACCCGCCGGGATAATGTTCAAAGGTCTCGGCAAGCGGATCGAACCGATCGACGCCGCGCTCGTTCGTGCCCAGCCACAACGCCCCCTCTCGATCCTCATATATGCACAAGATGTGATTGTCCAGCGGCCCGCTTGGGTCGGTCAGGTTGGGCGACGTATCCGAGCGATAATGCACAAAGCGATCTTGGCCCGGATCGTAGCGATCCAGCCCGTCGGCCGTGCCGATCCACAAGGTGCCCCGGCCATCCTCAAGCAAGGCTGACACGTTGTCGTGGCCCAGGCTGTCCGGATCGGCTGGATTATGTCGATAATGGCGAAAACGGCCCGTCTGCGGGTCGCGGCGGCTCAAGCCGCGCGCGGTGCCGACCCAGACTGTGCCGTCGTGCGTCTTTAATATCGACCAAACCAGGTTATCGACCAGGCTGTCCGGATCGCTCGGATCGCGCCAGGTGTGCACAAACTGCTCCGCGCGGTCATACCTGGCGACGCCGTTGGCTTGCGTGCCAAACCACATCACGCCAGATTGATCCTCGTAAATCGCCGAAACAGTATCTTGGCGCATACTGTATGGATCGTGGGATGAATAGGCATAGCGTACCCATCGCTCGCCGGCCGGATCAGAGCGATTCAGCCCTGCATCGGTGCCGATCCACATGATTCCCTGGCGATCGAGAAAAGCCGACCAGACGGCGTCGCTGTTCAGCGTGTTCTCATTCTCGGGATCGTGCCGAATATGGGCAAACCCGCCCGTTTGAGGATCAAAACGGTTCAGCCCACCCTCTTCTGTGGCCACCCACAACCGCCCCCGGGCATCCTCCAAAATCGCGCGGACGGCTCCCGCGCTCAAGCTGTTGGAATCGGCCGGATCGTGCGTATAGTGGGTGAACTGTCCGCTAGCCCGATCCAGCCGATCCAATCCCTGATTTGTGCCAACCCAAAACGCGCCGGTCGAATCTTCATAGAGGCTGGTCACGACATCGTACAAGATGCTGTTGGGGGCGTCGGGATCGTGGGCATAACGCGTAAAGGTCTCGGTCTGCGGGTCAAACCGGTTCAAGCCGCCTCGCCAGGTGGCGATCCAGAGCGCGCCGGCCCGATCCTGGTAGATTGTTCCTACCGTGCCCCGGCCCAGGCTTTGGGGATCGTTGAGATCGTTCTGGTAGTGGGTAAACTGCCCGATGCTTGGGTCAAACCGGTCCAGCCCGCGATCGGTGCCGATCCACAGGATGCCCTGCGCATCCTGGTACAGCGACCAGATCGTGTTGTCGCTGAGGCTGTTTTCATCGTCCGGATCGTGCTTGTAGACCTTGAAATGGTAGCCGTCGTAACGATTCAATCCGTCCCAGGTGCCGATCCACAAAAAGCCCTGCCGGTCCTGAACCAGAGAGTACACCGAACTCTGCGACAGGCCATCGTCGACGGTGAGGTATTCAAAGCGCAGCCGTGTGTCAGTCACGGGTGGTGTATCAAGATCGACGCGTGCGACCAGATCTGCCGGAACTCCGGATGCAGCTACCGCCGCTGCACGCGTTCCGGCCACGACAATGAGCGCAATGACGATCCAGTTGAGCATCCACAAAACAACCCGTTGTTTCACCGTCTACTCCCGTCGACCAATCCGATACTTTGCAATCTTAGCACATCTTGCCTGCGGGGGCAAACATCGGGCCGCGCGCATTTCTTTTTGGGGGAAACGCGAGAGTGCCCCTACAACTTTTGGTCGCCGGAGTCGAGGCTTTAGCCGGTTGGGGATGCGCTATGATACTGGATGATCGGCTGAAGCCTCCACTCCTGAAACTCACCCCCAGACTGAAATACGCCCACATCGGGCCGCGCACTTTTCGCTCGCCCCATTTTGTGCTACAATGGACTTTGGCATCCGCTTTTGATGACGAGGAGGAAACAATGGCTCTACACCCATTGGCCGGCAAACCGGCCCCGCACGACCTGTTGATCAACGTTCCCCGGTTGATTTCTGCCTATTACACGCATCACCCCGACGTCGCCGACCCAACCCAAAAGGTTGCTTTTGGCACTTCCGGGCATCGCGGCTCGTCGCTGGAGAAGAGTTTCAACGAGCAGCACATCCTGGCCACCAGCCAGGCGATCTGCGAGCTGCGCCAGGTCCGGGGCATCGACGGGCCGCTTTACCTGGGCATGGACACCCACGCCCTGTCCGAAGCGGCTCTTGCCACGGCGGTCGAGGTGTTCGCCGCCAACGGCGTCACCTTGATGGTGCAGCAGGATGGCGGCTACACACCAACGCCGGTCATCTCGCACGCCATCCTCACCTACAACGCCGGACGAAAAACCGGCCTCGCCGACGGCGTGGTGATCACCCCGTCGCACAACCCGCCGCAGGACGGCGG
>JAFGEY010000491.1 GCA_016931365.1 Anaerolineae bacterium | reverse complement strand
GGGAAGCAGTTACGGGATTGATCTTGTGGGGGCTTTTATGGATAACCAGGGGCAAATTGGGCAAGTGGGGAGCGTTCTATCTCATCGGCTTGTATTTTGTGTACCTTGTCTTCCGCGTGATCCTTTTTGCCGCGGATTAACCGCAAAACATCCAGCGCTTGGATAGCGTTTTTCATAAATTCCGGCGCGTTCCTCCACCCGCTTTAGCGAGTGGAGGAACGCGCCGTCTCCTTTCGTTTTGTTTTGTGGTATACTTGATAAGCACAATCCACGGTATCTGGGCCAACCACATTGACCATAGCTACAACATCACTATTTTGTGCAAAGGAGCGACTCTATGAGCGTTATCGAAGTTACAAATCTGACCAAGTATTACGGAAAAGCGCGGGGCATCGTGGATGTCTCTTTCGACGTGGAAGAAGGTGAAATCTTTGGCTTCATTGGGCCAAACGGCGCGGGGAAATCCACCACCATCCGCCTGTTACTGTCGCTGATCCATCCAACCAGCGGTAGCGCCCAAGTTTTTGGCAAAGATGTGATCGCCCACGGCCCGGAAATCCGCCGCGATATCGGCTACTTGCCTTCGGAAGTCTATTACTATGAAGGAATGAAAGTCATTGACTTGCTCAAGTATTCCGCCAGCTTTTACGATTGCAACTGCACCCAACGCCTGCACGAACTGTCCGAAACCATGGAACTGGAGCTGAACCGCCGCATTAGCGACCTGTCGTACGGCAACAAGAAAAAGGTCGGCATCGTGCAGGGCTTGCTGCACAGCCCCAAACTGCTCTTCCTGGACGAGCCGACCGCCGGCCTCGATCCGCTCATGCAGCGCAAATTCTTCGACCTGATCCGCAAAGAGAACGCCCGCGGTGTGACCGTTTTCTTCTCCTCGCACATTTTGGGCGAAGTGCAGCGCTTATGCACCCGGGTGGGCATCATCCGCGAGGGCCGCATCGCCGAAATCTCCGACATCCGCACCCTACAGCAGAACAACTACAAAAAAGTGCGCGTGATGGCTGATGGGCTGACTGCGGCTTTCTTTGATCTGCCGGGAGTGACCAATGTGCAGACGGAAAACAGTACGGTGAACTTTTTTTTCAAGGGTGATATCAACACGGTGTTGCAAAAAATCAGCGGAATCCAGGTTGCCGATGTGACCATCGAAGAGCCGACGCTGGAAGAAATTTTCATGCATTATTACGAATAGGTCTATACTATGAATTCAAATATCTACAGACACGAATTTCGCACCCGACTGAAATCAGTGATGATTTGGTCGCTGGCTTTGACGGCAATCGTCATGGTCTTTTTCTCCTTTTTTTCAGTATTTGCCGACCAGGCGGCGCTGATGAACCAAATGCTGGCAAAATTTCCACAGGAAATGCGGGCCGCCTTTGGTATGGATGGTATGGATCTATCAACTGTGCTGGGTTTTTATAGTTTCATCTTTTTGTTCGTCCAACTTTGCCTGGCGATCCAGGCCGGCAACTATGGTTTTGGGTTGGTCTCGATTGAAGAGAGTGAATTGACGGCGGACTTTTTGTTGAGTAAACCGGTCAGCCGAACGCAGGTACTGACCAGCAAATTGCTGGCCGCGCTGACCGGCCTGTCCATCACCAACCTGGTCGTGTGGGTGAGCAGTTTTGCCGCCATTGCACTCTTTCGCGGCGAGCGCGAGTACGAACCACGCACGCTGCTCCTGCTGTTGTTCAGCGTCGTGATCCTCCAACTCTTTTTCCTGAGCGTTGGGCTGATCATTTCCCTGCTGGTTAAGCGCGTGCGCAGCGTAACGCCCTATTCCCTTGGTCTGAGCTTTGGCGCGTATGTGTTGAGCGCGTTCAGCGGCGTGTTCGGTGATGTCGCACTGGAACTGCTCACGCCCTTTAAGCACCTGGATGCAGCGGCCATCGTCCAGAACGGCGCGTATGATACACCATTGGTGTTGCTCAATGTGGCGGTCTCCCTGATCTCGGTGGCAACAAGTTATTGGCTGTATATCCGCCGCGACATTCCGGCGGTATCGTAAGGAGGCGGGTGATGAACATCTTTATTCGTGAACTGCAAGCCAACCTCAAATCGCTGGTGATCTGGAGCGTCATCATCACGCTGCTGATCATGATCGCGGCGGCCAAATTTTCCGCCTTTGCCGGCGACCCCGAGATGCTGAAAATGCTGGATTCGATTCCCCCGGCCATGCTGGATGCCATGAATATGCGCGCCTTTAACCTGACCACGTTGAGTGGTTTCTACGGCATCATGTTCGTTTACTTTGGCTTAATGGGCGCCATCGCAGCCGCCATGTGGGGCAGCGACATTATCTCCAAAGAAGAGCGGGACAAGACGGTCGAGTTTTCGCTCGTGCTGCCGGTATCACGCAGCAGAGTCATCACGGCCAAGGCGCTGGCTGCCCTGGCCAACTGCATCGCCTTTGTGCTGATCACCTGGGCGGTGTCGCTTGTGGCGGTGCGGACATACCATCCCGACCAGGTCTTCCACGACTTTTTGGCGCTCGAAATGCAGGCTATGTTGGCGATTGAGCTGATCTTCCTCGCCATTGGTCTGTTGCTGGGCTGCGCGATGAAGCGCTATAAACTTTCCAGCTCAACCGCCGTTGCCATTATCCTGACGACCTACTTTATGTCTATTATTTCCGGTATGCAAGAGAAACTGGATTTTCTCAAATACTTTACACCGTTCAAGTATTTCGACGCCGGGGAACTCTTCCGCACTGGTCAGATGGATGGAACGTACCTGCTCATCTCGGCGACAATTATCATCAGCAGCGTGATTTTGGCATATTGGATCTACAACAAGCGCGATTTGTACATTTAGCGACTAGTGAATCTCTGGCGGTCCTCATCTATGGCAAGCTGCGGCGTCCATTCCGCGCATATTTTTCTAGCCCTTGCAAAAGAATGGGCCATTACCTTGCACTGATCTGGACAGTCCAGGGTTATTTACAGAACGGATGTTGGCAAATTGTCTGTCACCGTTGAGCGACCATCCCGCCGGGGAAAACTGAAAATCTTTTTGGGTTATGCGGCCGGCGTAGGCAAGACGCTGGCCATGCTCCAGGCGGCGCAGCAGCGCCAAGAGCAAGGCATCGACGTCGTGGTTGCTCTCACCGAATCTTGCGATCACCTGGAGGTGAATCTGAAAGCGATCTTGCCCCACTGGACCGATCGGCCAAGTGGAACGGGTTGCGAGATAGATGTGGACGCCATCCTGAAACAACACCCGCAACTGGTGCTGGTCGATGAACTGGCGCACATGAATGCGCCCGGCATGCGCTATGCTCGCCGCTACCAGGATGTTCAAGACCTGCTATCATCTGGGATCGACGTGTATGCCACGCTCAACGTCCAGCACTTGGAAAGTCTGTGCGACATTGTCGCGCAAATTACCGGCATCACCGTTCAGGAGACCCTTCCCGATCTCGTGCTGGATCAGGCCGACGAGATCGAGTTGATCGACCTGGCGCCGGAAGTGGTTTTGAGACGGTTTCAGGATGGCCGGGTTCGCGTGCCGGGGTGGATGGTCGAGCACGCGGCGCGCTTTTTTCGCCTGGGCAATCTGATCGCGCTGCGCGAACTGGCCATGCGGCGAGCCGCGCGCTGGGTCGACGAGCGAATGCGCGCGTATATGCAAAGTCGCGCCATCGCCGGGCCGTGGGCCGCCGCCGAACGGCTGATGGCTTGCGTAAGCGCCAGCCCATCGGGAGAACAGGTAGTGCGCGCAGCCCGTCGACTCGCCGATCAACTGAACGCCGAATGGTTTGCCCTGCACGTGGAAACCGACCGGGAAACGCGGCTTCCGGAAGCTCACAAAGATCGCCTGGCCCGCACCTTGCGCCTGGCCGAAGAGCTGGGAGGCAGGGTGACCAGCCTGCCGGGCGCGTCGGTGGTCGAAACGTCGTGTGCGTATGCCCACGCACACAACATCACTCGTATTGTCGTCGGCCGATCCCCTCGCAGCCGGTGGCGGAACCTGGTGGGCGGCAGCATTGCCGAGCAGATGGTGCGCGCGGACCACTCGCTCGACGTTCACATTATCGCCGAGCCGGCCCAAGAACCCTTTTCCGGCCAAGCGCTCAAGCGACTGTCTTTTCGGCCCTGGCGAAATTATGCGTCGAGCCTGGGCCTGGTTGTGGGCGCGAGCCTGTTGAGCGCGCTCGCGCAGCCCTACATCTCGCCGGCCAATCTGGCCATGATCTATTTGCTATGCGTGGTGGTGGCGGCCACTTATCTGGGGCGCGGCCCGGCCATCGTGGCTTCGTTCACCAGCGTGCTGGCCTTGGACTTTTTCTTTGTCCCCCCCGCGTTTACGCTGGCCGTGGCCGACACCGAGTACGCGCTCACGTTTTTGGGGTTGCTGGCCGTCGGACTGGTCATCAGCAGCCTGACGGCGCAGGTGCGCAGCCAGGTCGAGAATGCCCAACGGCGCGAAGTCGAAACCGCCACGCTGTATGCGTTGAGCCGCGATCTGTCTGCCACAGAAGAACTGGAATCGATTGTTGAGGCCATCGTGAACAACATAAGGCAAACGTTCGACCGCCAGGCAGTCGTCTTGCTGTCGGCGTCCGGAAACGGAACAGACCTGGAAACGCATCACTCGGGCGCAGACCTGGCGCGTGACCGACGCGAGATGGAGGCGGCAGCATGGGTGTTTCAGCACGAACGCCCGGCCGGACGTGGAACCGATACCTTTTCTAAGTCAAAAGCCTACTATTTGCCGCTCAAGACCGTTCGCGGCATCGTTGGCGTGCTGGGCGTCGAACCGGTGCACAGCGGACGCCTTCTCTCTCCCGATCAGCGGCGGCTGCTGGAGGCATTGGCAAACCAGGCCGCGCTGGCTATCGAGCGCGCGCAACTGGCCCAAGCCGCACAGCGCGCTCACCTGCTGGCGGCCACAGAAAAGCTCCAATCTGCGCTGCTGAATTCGATCTCGCACGATTTGCGCACACCGTTGGTGTCAATCACGGGGGTGTTGAGCAGCCTGGAAGATGAGGAAACGCCGCTGGAAGCAACGGTCCGGCGCACACTGATTGAGACGGCACGCGAGGAAGCAGAACGGCTCAACCGGCTGGTGGGCAACCTGTTGAATATGACCCGCATCGAGGCCGGTGCGGTGCGCATTGCCTGGCAACTTGAAGATGTTCAAGATGCAATTGGTTCGGCGTTGGAGCAGCTCAAGCCGCGCGTTGCAGGACGGCAAATCCAGGTCGAGCTGCCGCCCGATCTGCCTTTTGTGCCGATGGACTTTGTGCTGATTGTGCAGGTGCTGGTCAACATTATCGACAACGCGCTCAAGTATTCGCCGCCCGAAATGCCCATCGAGATTCGCGCCTGGGCGGCGGAAGACGGGGTCGCGATCCAGGTGGCCGATCGGGGCATTGGCATCCCTGTGGAAGACCTGGGCCATGTGTTTGACAAGTTTTTTCGCGTGCAGCGTCCAGACCAGGTGATGGGCACCGGCCTGGGGCTTTCGATCAGCAAGGGGCTGGTGGAAGCGCACGGCGGGCGCATCTGGGCCGAAAGCCGGCCGGGTGGGGGCGTAACGTTTACCCTGACCTTGCCGGCGGAGCATCAAGATGGTTAAAGAAGGTATTCGCGTGCTGGTGGTCGACGACGAGCGGGCAATCCGGCGGTTTTTGCAAGCCGCGCTCGATGCGTACGGCTATGTCGTTTTTGAGGCCGCCGACGGCCAGGAGGCGATTCGATCGGTCATCGACAATCGGCCCGACCTCGTCATTCTGGACCTGGGGCTGCCAGACATCGAAGGGATCCAAGTGACCCGCCGGCTGCGAGAATGGGCAAGCATCCCGATCATCATCCTCTCGGTCCGCGAGCAGGAGACAGACAAGATCGCTGCCCTGGATGCGGGCGCAGATGATTATTTGACCAAACCCTTTGGCATCGGAGAACTGATGGCGCGCATGCGGGTAGTGCTGCGGCGGGTAGCCGAACCGGACACATCGCCAGCCTTTCAAATCGGCGGGCTGGTCGTCGATCTGGCCCGGCGGCGGGTGACGGTGGATGGGAAAGAGGTCTCTCTGACGCCGACCGAGTACGATCTGCTGCGTGTTTTGGTGCAGTATGCCGGCAAGGTATTGATCCACCGCCAGTTGCTGCGCCAGGTGTGGGGAGCGGGCTATGAGTCGGAACTGCATCTCTTGCGGGTAAACATCAGCAATCTGCGGCGCAAGCTGGAAACGGACCCAACGCGCCCGCAATACATCCTGACCGAACCCGGCGTTGGATACCGTCTTATGTCCGAGTTTTAGGAAACGCGCTCGCGTTGGCTGAGCCGGAAAGTAAGTGTTGTAACCGACATCCACGCCCGAACAGCTTTCAGAAAACAAAAACGGCCTCTGGTAGAGTTCACCAGAGGCCGTTCGAGCTTTAACGCACCTTTTCAGATTCGCCAAGACATCGCTTGGCCGACGACTGTTCCCTTTCGGTCAACGTGGCCAGCGTGTTACCCTCGACGATCTTGGCTACCGGCGCGTCCCGACATCCAGGTGGAACACGACCGTCGCTGGCGCGTCGCTTTGCAGGTAGGCGAACACCTTTTCCCGCAGCCCATCGCGCACCTGGCGAAAGACAGCCAACCGCTCCTCGTCGGAGCCTGCGGCGGCGGCCGGGTCCGGAAAACCGATGTGGGCGACGATCCCGCGTCCCAGCCACGCCGGGCAGTTCCGGGCTGCGTGATCGCATACCGTGATCACCCGGTCGAATGCAACGTCGCGGAACTCGTCTGCCGACTTGGTGCGATGTGCCGAGATGTCAATGCCCAGCTCGGCCATCGCCCGGACGGCCAAACGAAAGCGGCGCATATTTGATCTTGACCCTTCTTGGTAGTCATAGCGAGTTGCGCGACTCCCTATATACCAAAAAGGGTCATTTTTCTTCTTTTGTCAAGCGACTTTGCAACAGCCCTACCTAGATCGCAAACCCCTGACGCAAAATGAGCACCGTGTTCAGAAAGTAATAGGCCCACAACCACAACCCGGCCATCCCGCCCCAGGTCCACAGGCTGAGAAACGCCTCTTTCCAGATGCGGCTCAGATACAGCACCAGAGCCGACGCAGCCAGAATCATCAGCCAGTGCGCCGCCGGAACGATTTCGACCGGGCCCTGGCCCAGCGTTTGAGCCGCCGGACGCATCAGGAGGGCAAAAGTGAGGATGAGCAGCCCCCGGGCAGTGGCGTCGGCATAGCGGCTGAACGCTGCCCACCGACGCCCGATCTGGATCGCGCCCGCGGCCAACAGCCCGGCGACCGCGCCCCGCCACAGGTTGAGAAAAGCAGTAAACACAGCCAGGAGCACGCCCTCGGCCAGCGCTAGCGACAGGCTCCATCCGCCGCCGCCAAACCCCAGTCGCTGCCAGATCGATACCGGCGCGGGATCGAGATCGTTAGTGTAGGCCAGTTCAAAACGATATGGCCCGGCGCTCTGCTGCCAGACCACATGCCGTCCGCCCTGGCTGTCGATCACGGCGGAGGGCAAAAACGCGCTGCTGCTCAAAAAAGTCACCCGCTCCGGCGCGCCAGCCAGGCGTCCACTGGAATCAAGCGCCATCGCATAAATCTGCGCGCGCGTATCGTCGCCATAGGGCAAGCCGGTCCAGACCAACAGTTTTTCTCCGTCGGCAACGAGATCGAGCCATCCGTAGCGTTGGCCGGTCAAAAGCGGCACAGGCGGCTGCACGACCTGACCAAGCCGGTCAATAAGACGATATTGCACCGTCTCACCGAGCGATTCGTACAAGTATACCTGCCCTTCATCGCCAGCCATCATCGCTATCGGGTAACTCTCAGCGTTGCTGCTCTTGCCAAGCGGACTCGATCCCCCTTGCTGCACACGGCTGAGGATCGACGGTTCAACCAGCGGCACACCATCGACGCCAAATGCCTGGTAAACCAGGTTTTGCTCGGTGGGTGATTCGGCGAAATAGGCCATGTGCAGCACATCCCCAGCGACGAAAATAGCCGGCTCGAAAACAAAGACCGAACCATTGTCGGTTAGCCGGTATGCGGAAAGAAGCGGCGTGCCGTCGGCATTCAAAGCAGTCAAATACAATTCGTACAATCGGCCGCCGCTGCCCGACCAGACAAGAAAAATGTGCCCCGTCTCTTTTTGTACAGCCAAAGTCAGGTCGCGCATCATCTCCAGCGAGGTTACAAGCGCCTCAAGCGCTCTGCCGTCACCCGGATGAGCCTTTATCAGAGCTTGTATGCCGTCGGCGCGCCCCTTTTCGAGCCAGAAGCAAAGCGGATGGCCGTCTTCGGTCAGCGCAATCTGGATATCCTCGACGTTGACGTCGGAAGTGGAAAGCTGAACCGGCCCATCCAGCAACTGACCGTATCGATCCAGGCGCGCGTAAAAGGCGACCGAGCGACGATCCACCGGCTTGATCCAGGCCAGGTGAATCTGGTCGTCACGATCGATGACCATCTGCTGCGGGTATTGGGCTTTGACCTCGTCAACTGAACGGGACGCCGACCAACCCTCGGCGAAACTGGGCGGCGCGGGTTGGACGAGCAGCACAAAGAGCAGGCCGGCGACCAGGATGCACAAGGCAAACAGGTAAGGGCCATATTGCGCTACGCGCGCTTTAAACCAGACACGCACGTAATTTGATATGTTGGTGAAGCCGTGTCCCATCGTGGTTCTATCGATTCAGTTTTCGGTCTGTAGGGCCAACTGCGCTTGTGTCAGGGCTTCCTGAGCCGTCGATTGGCCGTTCATCGCCGCAAGCACGGCCTCCGAATAGCCATTGATCGCCTGATCGTAGCCCGACTGAGCAGAAGAATAAAGCAATGCGTATTCAATCGACTCGCGCGCCACGTCGGCGGTAACGGCGCCTACAGTCTCCTCCCACAACGCCGAATTGGCAATTGACTTGCGCGCAGGCATCGCATAAACAGGCAATTGTTCGCTCAAAAAAGTCAACCACTTCCAGCACTCATCCGGGTAGGCCGTATCCTTGAGGATCATATAGCTGTAGCCGAATCCCACGGTTGAAGCCTGCACGTCGCGCGGCAGGGGCACGATGCCCCATTCCATCTCCCACCGCGCCCCTGGCCCCCAGCTTGCGCCATCTCGCTCAGACAGCAGCCCAAGATATATGCCCACTTTTTTCCGCCAGAACACGTACCCGGCGTTTCCATCGTTGGCAAACTGCTGCGCGGCCATTTCAAATGAGGGGGTCGTATCATAGTCATGCACCAGGCTAGCGAGCCACTCCACCGTCTCGACGGTCAGTGGATCGTCGAGCGTGGCCCGGGTCGGCGCATACCAGTCATCGAGGAGCTTGCCGCCATGCTGGTAGACAAAGGGAATGGTCAGCGACGGATAGGTCACAAACCCGTAAATGTTCTCGTTCGGAGCGCGGATCTGCTGCGCTGTATCAAGAAATTCTTCCCACGTCCACTCAAAACCGGGATACCTGACGCCGAACTGGTCAAAGAGGTCCTTGTTATAGTACATCACCGCCAGATCGATCTCGGCAGGCAACGCCCACAGCCCGCCATCCCGGCGATAGGGTTCGAGCAAACCGGGATAATAGTCGTCCAGATCGATCGATTCGGCGGCCTGGATGAACGGCAACAGATCGAGCACCTGCTCCTGCTCGTACAATGTCTCAAACAACAGAGCCACTGAAGGGAACTCGAGCACGTCTATCTGCTTTTCCTTGAGCAGATACTCCCAGGTATTCTCCGACTGGGCCGTCTTGCGCTCGACGGTAATGCCGGGATGCTGCTCGTTAAACCGCTCGATCAGATCGGCATAGTGATTGGCACGATCGGCGGCAAAGGCAAAATAAATTTTCACTGGCTCCGGGGTTGCGGTCGGCGGTGCGGGCGTTCCGCAGCCAAAAAGAACGGACAAGAGCAACGCCAGACACACACAACCTGCCATCCAGCCTGCACGTAATCGACTTTTAAACATCGTCTCTCCTCAAAAATAGCGCAATGAATAACGCGCGGATTACACCATCGAGAGTGCAATCTGCGACTTCACTCCCTCGTGCCGAAATCACACTATGGCAATCGGTTCGTCCAGTTTGGCCTCGACCTTGTCTTCAAACACCCCGCCCAACCAGCCACCGCAGCGAACCCAGCCAAAGCGCACCTGCCCGGCCGGATCGCGGACAACCACGCGGTAAACGGCCTGGTATCTGCTCGACCAAAAGAATGGCCCCCGGCGAAACAGCGTGAACTCGGCGCGAACGATCTGATACCCATTATCCGTGGCCCATTTGTGCAGCAAAGCATCCGATCGCTTGACAAAGCCATAGATGGCCGCACCCATCGCAATCACGACCAAGCCCACCAATGCACCTTCGACCCCAGACACTTTAACTCCTTTCCTACGCACTATTTTTCCAGCGCCTTACGAATCGCTCGCACCTCATCCAGGATTTGATACCACAATTCATCTGCCGCACTCGACGAATGCGCCGAAACCGTGAGCTGCTCTTCTTGACTCATCGTAGGCGACATCGCACCTTGAAAGCGGCGCAGTTGAGCGGCGATCAAATCGTATACCTGCTGGACGTTTTCCAATCCAACCAGGCTTTGTTCGGCCGTGTTGGTGCCGCTGATCCCCGCCGTTTGAATATCGACCGAACCGATGCTCAACAGCCGATCCAGCACACTCTGCTTGACGGTGACATTGGTGATGGTACGAAAAGGCACGTGTTTGACCGAGCGAGTCCACACTCCCACTCGCATCACGATCTCGTCATCGTGAATTTCATAGCTCAGACTGCGGTAATACGGTCCGGTCAAAATCAGCGCCGGGATACACCACAGCAAATCACTGACGACGGTCACGAGCAGTGTAATCAAAAACCCTTCCACGCCAATCTCCCGATCAAGCGCAAGAAGCGCCCCCAACACCAGCCCACTCGCCAGAATACCCAGCGCAATGACGGCTATCACCACCACCAACTTGAGCCAGTATTTTGTGCACGGCTTGAATGTCTGCATCTCGACCATACGATCACCTCCTATCCCGAAAAAATCGGAACTGAACAGGGCCAAGCCGCTCGGAAAGATCCTTGTACAAAGAACAACGATCTTGAAGGATAGGCCCTATATCGAACAAATCATCTCTATTGTACCAAACCAGCATCGATTTGGCATCACGCAAACGGATGAACCGGCATACGAAATTCGTCGCACGCCGGTCAACAGTGCTTATCCCGCCGACGCGGTCGCTGCCACCACAGCGGCGTCGTCCATCTCTTTGAGGGCCAGGGCATATCGCCCCAGCACCGAGAGCAGCGCCCGTTCGATCTCGGGCAGCGATGTCGATCCATAGCTCACGGCAAAGCGCTTTTTGAACAGTCCGGACTGGTTATCAAACGCGATCACGGCGTTATCCGCCGAGTCGGTGAGCACCCAATGCGTCTGCCAGAAATTGGTCGCTGTCCAGCCATACTTGCGCCCGGACGCCAGCTCGACTTCACCCGTTCCAGTCCAGCGAAAATGTATCACGGCCACAAGCTCATTGGAGTCGGCAGAACGCACCTCGATGTCGCGCGAAAACCACTTGGGACGGTCGAACATCCACGCACTATGCGGTGGAAATGCGCCATAAGCGGCCTGGCTGAACCACTTTTCCCACTTGAGTGTCGCCAGGATGCGATCGCCCTGACGCAGCTCTTCCTGCCGCCTGGCGGTCGGTGATGGTAGCCAGAGATATGCATTTGGATCATTTTGTGCTCGGCCCATCATTTCACTCCTACTCGGATGTCTACACCCGAAAGACAAAATTTCGCTTTTACTCCATTGATAGCATATCACAATCATCAACAGCCTACATCGGACACAAGATCAATATCCCTCTCCTCCACATGGCCGATCTTGGATTGGCACTCGGAGCGCACTCGAGTGCCACGCCGGGCACACTCAAACCCTCCTGGCGATGACAAAAAGGTGGTACAATCACAGGGTATATTTACCGTTGGAGGCAATAGATATTTTTTGCTTGACGTGTCAACAAAATGGATTCTTCAAAGCACATAACTATTGGCAAACACACCTGCATCATCGCCGGGAGGCTTTAATGAACCTGGATCAAACCCTGCTTGCCTTTTTCAACTATACCCTCGCGCACCCTATTTCGGACGCGCTGATGGCTGCGATCACGCTGGTCGCCATGCCCGGCATCTTTGTCGTGCCCCTGGTGCTGCTACTTGGCAAACACACACGCGAAGGCTGGACTTTATTGACGACGATCGTCTTCTCCGCGTTGTTGTCGGTGGGGCTGCAATTCATCTTTCGCCGCCTGCGTCCCATCGACGTACGCGCGGTGCTGCCAATGTCCTCCTTTCCATCCTTTCCCAGCGGCCACGCGGCTGCTTTTTTCAGCGCAGCGTTGCTGCTTGCCTTGCGCTGGCCGCGCAGCACCCTTCCGGCATTTACGACAGCAATCGTGGTTTCACTGTCGCGCGCTTGCCTGGGCCAGCACTTCCCCAGCGACATATTCGGCGGAGCGATCGTCGGTCTGGGTGTGGCGGCAGTGATTTATGGATACACCAAACCCGCGTCCATCGGTCGACCGCGCTGGACCTGGCTATTGTGGGGCCAACTGGCGGCAGTGGTATTCATCTCGCTCACCGCTTACCTCGACCTGATCAACTTGGGGTTTCTGACCTTGCCTGGCGCAGACAAGGTGCTGCATTTCGGATTGTCCGGCGCATTGGCCTTTTTCGGGGTTAGCTGGTGGGTGAGGCAGCCAGCCAGGTATGTGCTCGTTGCGCTCAGCGGACTGGCAATCATCGAAGAAGCAGCGCAGGCCCTTTCGCCCGTGCGCAGCTTTGATCTGTGGGATCTGGCCTGTACGTTGGGGGGAATTGTCTGCCTGGGACTGCTGGCATGCCGCGTTTCACGGCGCCGGAGCGATATGGCCGTCTAGCATCAATACTTTTCGAATAAGCGCCGCTGGTCGAGTAGGGCCACGCATTTTGGCCCGTATCGAGACCCAGGCGCGGCCCGAACAAGCGAATTTCAGCAGCCT
>JAFGEY010000490.1 GCA_016931365.1 Anaerolineae bacterium | reverse complement strand
TTTGATGATCATCTGGGGCGATGGAACTACAGAGCGGTTCCCTTGGCTCCAGAATCGGGGTAAGTTATTTTTGCACCATTCCTAACCTATGCGCTGGTCGGGGCGGCGCAGCGCGCCGCCCTGGAAGCTGTGGCCCAGGTGCAGGAAGTGACCCCGGAGTGGCAGATGGCCTTTCAGGGCGATGCCGTCACGCTCGACGTGGGCGATGCTGTGGCCCTGACCGCCGCCGACTGGCTCGCGATGCGCGCTTTGGCCGAGCGTGGCGGGGCGCACGCATTGGAGCAGAATGCGCTCGACAAAGGGCCGTATTACGGCGTCTGGCGCGACGGCGCTTTGGTTTCGATGGCCGGAACGCATCTGGCGCTCGATTGCGTGCGGCCTATCCTCCAAGACCGTTGTTTTTTGTGCAAGAATTTTCTTTCGAGCGAGCAAGCCCTGTTTGGGTCCGATTTATTTGGGATAGGAGAGATCGGCAATGTGGTGACCGACCCGGACTGCCGGCGACGCGGCTATGCCTCGCTGGCTGTGGCGGCGACCACGCGCGCGCTCCGGGCGCAGGGTTTGCAGGTGATTTTGCACGTCTACCAGTCCAACACCGGCGCCATAGCCTGCTATGAACGGCTCGGCTTTGAACGCACGCGTGAGATGTACCTGGTGCGGTTTGTCGTTGACCAGCCGGGACTTGGGCCGTGGCGGCTTGGACAGATCGCTGACAACTGACCGACGACCGCGTTGGTCGGCCGTCGTTGGTCGGCAGTCATTCTGGAGGCGCAATGTCTGAAACCAACTTTGATCACGACACCTTTATCTCGCCCTTTACCTGGCGCTATGGCTCCGAGATGATGCGCCACGTCTGGTCGGAGGTGCACAAACGGCGGCTGCTGCGCCGGGTGTGGGTGGCCCTGGCCACGGTCCAACACGAGGCCGGGCTGGTCACGGCCGAGCAGTTGGCTGACCTGCGTGCCCACCAAGAGGACGTGGATATTGTCCGTGCAACGCAGATCGAGGCTGAAATTCGCCATGATCTGATGGCCGAAATCCGTACCTACGCCGAACAGTGCCCGGTGGGGGGGGGGATCGTTCACCTCGGCGCGACGAGCATGGACATTTCCGACAACGTCGAAGCGCTGCGGCTGCGCGAGTCGCTCGACCTGATTTTGGCCGGGCTGCGCGCGCTGCTCGCTGACCTGGCCGGTCTGATCGAGGCGCGCGCTGTGCAGCCGTGCATGGCCTTTACTCACATCCAGCCCGCCGAGCCGACTACCGTCGGCTACCGGCTGGCCCAGTACGCGCAAGACCTGTTGATCGATCTGGACGAGCTGAGGCGCGCGCGGCAGGGGATTCGCGGCAAGGGGATCAAAGGCGCGGTGGGCACGTCGGCGTCCTACGTTGAGTTGCTTGGCGACACGCCGTTGTCGGCGGCTCAGTTGGAGGCGCAGGTGATGGCGCTGCTAGAGCTGGAGCCTTTTCCTGTCGCCACGCAGACGTATCCGCGCAAGCAGGACTGGCTGGTGCTTAATGCGCTGGCCGGGCTGGCCGGGTCGCTGCACAAGCTGGCCTTCGACCTGCGCCTGCTGCAATCGCCGCCCTTTGGCGAGTGGAGCGAGCCGTTTGCGGACAAACAGGTCGGCTCATCGGCGATGCCCTTCAAACGCAACCCGGTTACCTCGGAAAAAATTGACTCGCTGGCGCGTTACGTGGCCTCACTACCACAGGTGGCCTGGAGCAACGCAGCGCACTCGTTGCTCGAACGCACTCTCGACGATTCGGCCAACCGCCGTGAAATATTGCCAGCGGCTTTTCTCGCGGTGGACGAAATTTTGCGCTCTGCACGGCACATTTTGGGCGATCTGCGCATCAACGACGCGGCCGTCGAGCGTAACCTGGGGGTGTATGGCGTTTTCGCTGCGACCGAGCGGGTGCTGATGGCATTGGTCAAGCAAGGGGGGGACCGTCAGGCGATGCACGAGGTGATCCGCCGGCATACTCTCGCTGCCTGGGCAGATGTCCAATCTGGGCATCCGAATAGCCTGCCGGATCGTCTGAGTACTGATCTGACGGTGCTGCATTATCTTTCCGTATCCAAAGTGCTGACTTTGCTCGATGCCAGCGACCATGTCGGCGACGCGCCGGAACGGGCGCGGGCGATGGCCATTCAAGTCCGTGTGGCGTTGGCAGCGAGTACAATCGTGAACGAGGAGGATAACGATGGCTCACGTTGATTTGCGTGGCGTGTTTCCACCCATTCCCACACCTTTTGATGCCGCGGGCCAGGTCGATCACGGGGCGTTGGCCGAGAATCTGGCCCGCTGGAATGCCCATGCACTGTCGGGGTATGCCATACTCGGTTCTAACGGCGAAGCGGCCTACCTCGACGAAACGGAAAAGATAGAGGTTTTGAAGACTGCGCGTCAAGCAATACCGGCGAACAAACTTTTGATCGCGGGAACGGGGTGCGAGTCGACTCGGGCGACGATTGCGTTGACTAAACAGGCTGCTGATATTGGCGCGGATGTAGCCTTGGCGATCACACCACACTTTTTCGGTGCCCAAATGACGCCCGACAGCCTGGTGGCACACTATAATGCCGTTGCCGACGCATCGTCATTGCCGGTACTGCTGTACAACGTGCCCAAATTCACCCACGTCGATATGGATGCGGCGACGGTTGCTCGCGCCGCCGCGCACCCTAATATCATTGGGATCAAGGATAGCAGCGGCAACATCAACAAACTGGCCGATATCGTACGTCTGACGGGCGATGATTTTCAGGTATTGGCGGGTTCGGCAGGGTTTTTCTTTGCTGCGTTGACTCTGGGTGCGGTCGGTGGCGTGCTGGCTCTGGCCAATGTCGCGCCACAGCAAGCGATTGACATTTTGACACTGGTTCAATCTGGCCGCTGGGCCGAGGCTGCTGAACTTCAGCGGCGGATGCTGCCGGTCGATGCGGCGATCACCGCCCGTTTTGGTGTAGCCGGGCTCAAAGCAGCGCTGGATATGCTGGGGTTTGTCGGCGGCGCAGTGCGCTTGCCGCTACTTGACCTGAATCAGGCTGATCGAGATCGACTGCGCGAGGTCTTGGTGCAGGGCGGTTTCTTGTAGTTGTGCAAGTGCGGCAAAAAAGCGCTCAGTGATAAACTGAGCGTTTTTGTATCTGACTGTCGATCAAACTGTTATAAGAAAAGGTCGTCACTCTCGTACACAGGCGGGTTTTTAACCTCGCCCAAGAAACATCCCTCGGCCAGTTTCTGCGCCAGCCAGTCGACCTGGGCAGGTACGGCATCGACACATTCTTCTGCCATCAAGTCTCGCAGCCGGGCCACGTCTTTAGGCCAGCTGGGTTCGCCTTTGTGTTTGATCTCCAAACATATTTCGCGTAGCGAACAGGTATTATCTACATAACCAGCATATCGCTGAACATAGGCCTCAATTGAGGCGGTGAATTGGCCGGGCTGGAGGTCAAGTGCTGGGGTCCACAAACTGACTTCAACCTCGGCGGCCTGTTCATCTTCGGAGAGGTGAAAGCCGTTCATGCCGCCAAAGGGAGCGAATTGATAGCGCAACGATCTGGGATGTGCTTGATGGGCGCGGGTATAGCCCAGCAGCTTGCGCAGCCTGTCGAGCGCATCCGATGTGGTTTCGAGCAAGGCCACGCAGGCCGGACTGCCGGTCAGCAAGTCGATCATCCAGGGGTAAAAGTCGCGTCCTTGAACGTGGTGGTAGTGCCGTTCTAGCAGCGGTATGGGCAAATTAACTTGCTTGAAGGTGAGAAATTGTCCCAGGTTGCTCTCGATCAATCCCTGAAGAATTTTGGCTCCTGGTGCGCGCCGCAGCACGCCGTCCGGTTTGAGAACACCTAAAACGTGCATGGAAACTCCTTGTTGCTTTATGGTGTTTTGACACAAAGAAACCGGGCTTTTGTCAAAAGCCCGGTTTCTGCTGTTCAAGGTACTTTGCCTTGCGCCCATTGGGCAAGATCTGGATCGTCGGCGATCTCGGGTCCAAGAGCGATCAGCGCCCACTCGAAATCGGCGATCTGACCCTGACTGTCAAATATCCACCTGCCGACGCCGACGTTACGCCCGGCATGGCCTGGCGAGGGGACATCGGCGTGAACGACCATTCGCCCATTTTCGGTCAGCGTCGGCGCGGAGGTAAGGGCCTGACCGCCGCCGCTGATGATCATGTCGATCTCGGGGATGGCGTTGAGGATTTCGATGTTGGTGTTCAGCCCGGCGTGGGATAGTAAAATGATAATGTCGGCTTGCACTTGGACCTCATCGACGGCCTGACGGGTGGCTTGTAGCGGATCGAGGACGATGATTTCCTCTGTGGTGATCAGGCCCGTGAGGCCAATGATCGCCACGCGATGGGTTTGAAATTCTTTGATCGTATAAGGTTGAAGCCAGAGTTCGCCGCTGCCGGAATGCACGGCGTTGGCCGAAAGCACCGGGAAAGGCAGTTCTTTGATCCGCTGCTGGAGTATCTCAAAGCCCAGACGCAGCAGGTCGGTTTCGCCAAGAGCCATCGCATCGTAGCTCAGTTTGCTATAGAGTTCGACGCTGCTCTGGCCTTGCGTGAGCACTGACGTGCCCGCGTTGCCGATCAGGCTGTCGCCGCCATCGAGCAAGAGCAAATTGGAGTATTGAGCGCGATTTTGTTTGATGATGGTTGCCCGCCGGGCAACACCTCCCGTCGGACGCCCTCAACCGCAGGGCTGGGTGTAACCCCAGGTATCGTTCGAATGGACGATGACCAGTTCAAGTGGAGCATTGGCCGTTGGCGATGGCATGGGAGATGCAGTGGCGGCCGGCGGTAGCGGCGTTGCGCTGGGTGGAGCGGTGACAACTTTGGTGATAAAGGGCGCGGTGGCTGCTGGTGACGTTGCCGTCGGCAGGGGGGAAGGGGCATGCTGTGCCGCACCGATGACAAACCACACACCGACCAGGGCCAGGATCACGCTGGCGCTGATGGCGCCGATCACCCTCAAACGAGTAGTGTAAATTTGAGGTTTTTTTAGTTGATTTTTACTCATATATGTTCATTTCTTTTTGAAAGGGAATGCGGGGATTATAGCATGGGATGGTGGGAGATGCAAGGAAGATTTTTCCTGTCCTGGGTTGTATGTTATAATACCGTCGATTTTTGGCTGGCTGTTCCAGCCAACTCAATTGGTGCTATGAAAAGAGCAAAACATGACTTTGGCGGGTCTGGACTCGGCTTTTCTCGAGTATATTGGCTATGATCCTGTCGTTCAGAAAACGCATCAGCGCTTTTACCTTCCTTTTTTTTCAGGATGCCAACGCGTTGTAGACCTTGGCTGTGGGAGTGGTGATTTTGTTGAACTATTGGTTGAAACGGGAATTGACGCTGTAGGTGTGGATGCGGACCCGGATGCGATTCAGGTTGTGCTGCAGCGGGGATTGAAAGCAGTGAATCAGGATGTTTTTGTTTACCTGGACGAGATCGAGCCGGCAACCATAGATGGTGTGTTTGCGGGCCACCTGGCCGAGCATCTGGCCTATGAAAAGGTGTTTGAGCTAATCGAGTTGGCCTATCGCGCCTTGAAACCGGGAGGTGTCATCGTTCTGGCGACTCCCGATCCTCGTTCGTTGTATGCCCATCTAGAGATGTTCTATCTGCATTTTGGTCATATCACATTTTATCATCCGCGTCTCCTCTGTTTCTTTCTTGAAAAAGTAGGATTTATAAACGCATCATTTGCGAACAGCGAGTCGCCCGTTCAGTCGCCTGCTCCAATTTTTGGACTGGAGGGCATATACCCCGTTCGTGCCAAATCTCTGCCGGTCTGGAAGAACACTCTTTTTCACCGACTTTTGCGCGCAGTACGGATGTCTGTGGCCTGGCTTTTCTTGAATCCATATTTAGATATGATTAACAGCAATTTTCAGTATTTATACACGTCGCTCCACAGAGTTGACTATCCTTTTGAGTGTTATGCAAAAGCGATCAAACCGGTTCATATTTGAGTAAAAGAGGATTGTCTTGGAACACGCAATCGAATTTCATGATATTTCCAAATACTTTTATCTCCGCCACGAACGCCCTCGTTCATTTCATGACCTGGCGCTCAATCTCTGGCGGCCGAAGCTGAAGAGACAGGCAGAGCAATATTGGATTTTGCAGAATGTGAGTTTTGTCATTGATCGTGCCGAGGTCGTCGGCCTGATCGGTGCAAATGGTGTGGGTAAAAGTTCTATCTTGAAACTCATTTCGCACATCATTGAGCCGACAAGTGGTAGGATATCGGTCAACGGTCGTGTGTCGGCTTTGCTCGAATTGGGCGCAGGTTTTCACCCCGATTTGACCGGGCGGGAGAATATTTTCCTCAACGGTGCTATCCTGGGCATGCCCAGACAGCAATTAAAAAAACGGTTTGACAGCATTGTTCAGTTTGCCGGCTTGGAGCGGTTCATTGATATCCCTTTGCGTCATTATTCTTCGGGAATGTATATGCGCCTGGGATTCTCGGTTGCCATTCATGTTGACCCGGAAATTCTTCTGATCGATGAGGTGCTGGCGGTGGGCGACCATGCATTTCAGGGACGATGCCTGGACAAAGTTCAAGAGTTGGTACGGCAGGGCGTTGCGATCTTGTTCGTGTCTCACGATATGAAGGCAGTTCGTTCGTTATGTGATCGGACTACCTGGCTGGACGCCGGACAAATCCGTCTCCAGGGCGATACGGAACAGGTGGTGAATGCTTATCTCCAGGGAATGACAGAAGAAGAGCAGGCCGAGTTGAGTCTGCGTAAGGGACGGCTTAATCAGGGCCGTCGATGGGGTTCTTATGAAGCGGCGATTACGGATGTCGTCTTGCTAGACCGGCAAGGAAGCGAGCGATACACGTTTGAGTCGGGAGAAGCAATGACCATTCGTATATCGTATCAGTGCCGCCAAAAGATCAAGAATCCTGTCTTTGGTTTGGCTATTTTTCGCAGTGATGGGTGGCAAGTGAACGGGCCCAACACTCGTTTTTCCAACTATGAAATTGGCGAGATCAGTGGGAGCGGGTACATCGATTACCACGTGGAATGCCTGCCTTTGCTCGGCGGCGCATACCAGATTTCGGCGGCTATTGCCGATCATAGCCTGGAGCATACATTCGATCATCAGGAACGATGTTTTACGTTTATTGTTCAAAACTCTTGTGTAAAAGAAGAATTTGGGTGTGTGTACATTCCGGCGCGGTGGGAACACCATATGCCGTCTGGTTCTTATCCCTTGGTTGATTGGACAAACTCGGAAGCAAGAAAGTGACCATGCATGGAATCTATAGGCCAATGTTCCCCTGTCAGTGTCATCGTCCTCAATTACAATTCCAGAGCACATCTCCCGACCTGTCTTTCCTCCCTTCAAAAGTTGGATTACCCCCGCCATAACCTGGAGATCATCCTGGCTGACAATGGTTCGACGGATGGTTCGGTTGACGATGTGCGAACGCATTTCCCGACCGTGCGGGTGATCGAACATGGCAGTAACGAGGGATTTGCTCGCGGCAATAACCTGGCGGCGCAGGCGTCGACGGCCAGGTATGTGGCCTTTTTGAATCCCGATATGCGTGTCGAACCCGGCTGGCTTGAGACGCTCGTCTCGGCTGTTGAGGGCGATGCGCGGACTGTCTGCGCGGCAGCGAAAATTTTGAGCTGGGATGGCAAGACCGTTGATTTTGTAGGCAGCCAGCTCAACTTTTACGGACATGGATTCAACGTAGACTATGGACGCCCATATCAGCCAGAGCTGTACGATCAGGGCAGGGTGATTCCTTTTGCTTGCGGCGGAGCCATGCTGATTGACCGTGAGGTATTCTTGTCTTCGGGTGGGTTTGATGAGGATTACTTTGCTTATTTTGAGGATGTGGACCTGGGCTGGCGGCTGAACCTGTTCGGCTACCGCGTGGTTTTGGCTCCGCAGGCAGTGACATTTCACCACCATCATGGTTCCTGGGGAAAGCGGCCTTCCATTCACCGGCTGACCCTGCTGGAGCGCAATGCCTTTTACACGGTGATCAAGAATTATCAGGATGAACACCTGGATCGCATCCTTTCGCTGTCCTTGTTTCTGGCGGTCAAACGTGCTCTGATCGAGTCTGAGGTCAATCCCGACGAGTTTCATTATGCATTCAAAGGGGTGTCAGCACGCCGGCCACGGACGAATGTGCCGAAAGCAGCCTTTTGCCCGCTGGTTGCCATCGACCAGGTGATCCAAAACCTGCCCAGATTGTTGGAAAAACGCCAGGTTGTGCAGGCCATGCGCCGCGAGCCAGACAGTGAATTTTTCACCCGCTTTGCCGAGGGGCTGCTGTTCCCCAATAACCCCAATCCCCATTTTGTCGCCGCTCAATCAACCCTGGTGCGTCATTGGCCGGTGCCCGACTTTTTCCGGCAAAGCCAGTGCCAAAACCTGTTGATCATCGCTCATGATACCATTGGCGACAAGATGGCGGGGCCGGCGATCCGCTATTGGGAGCTGGCCAACGTGCTCAGCAAGCAGTTCAATGTGACTCTGATGGCTCCGGGACAGCCGGGCCGCTCGAGTTCAACGTTTCGCGTGCTGGGATACCAGCGGATGGATCAGGATGCAATCAGGCCGCTGCTGGTATGGGCCGATGTTGTGTTTGTGTACTGCTATCTGCTCAATGAACTGCCGCTGCTCAAAACGGCCGGTAAGCCGCTGATCCTCGATCTCTATGATCCGTATGTGCTGGAAAATCTGGAAACCTTTCGCACCCTGCCCTTGTCGGAGCAGCAAGACAAGCATGCCGCCTTCTTGGGCGTTTTGAACCAGCAGCTTGCCGCCGGAGATTTTTTTGTCTGTGCCAGTGAGCGGCAGCGACATTTCTGGCTGGGCATGCTCGCGGCCAATGGGCGGGTCAACCCTTCTGTGTATGATCAGGACAAAACGCTGCACGACCTGATTGACGTGGTGCCTTTTGGCCTGCCCTCTCGCCGGCCAGAACACCGCAAACGCGTGCTCAAAGGGATTGTACCGGGCATTTCCGAGGCGGACAAGGTGATTTTGTGGGGAGGCGGCATCTGGGAGTGGTTCGATCCGCTGACGTTGATCCAGGCTATGGCGCACATCGCCCGGCAGCGGAGTGACGTCAAGCTCTTTTTTATGGGCAAAGGGCATTTCGATCCTGCTGTCGTGCCCACCGCGACAATGGCCGGGCAGGCCGTCGCCCTGGCTCAAGAGCTTGGCCTGCGAGACAAGTCAGTCTTTTTTGGCGACTGGATTCCTTACGATGAGCGTGAAAACTATCTGCTTGAAGCCGATCTGGGGGTCAGCCTGCATTTTGATCATATCGAAACGCGATTTTCGTTCCGTACCCGCTTTTTAGACTATATCTGGGCTGGCCTGCCGGTGGTGGCGACAAAAGGCGATTATTTGGGCGATTTGCTTGGCGAGCGCGGCCTGGGACAGTGTGTGCCGGCTCAAGACGTGCCAGCAGTCGTCAGGGCTGTTCTGGAGCTGGTGGATGTGCCTGATCTAAAGCAGCGCCTGGCTCCCGAATTTGCATGTCTGGCCTGCTCCTTTGAATGGGAAGCCGTTGCTGCGCCCATCGCTCGTTTCTGCCAGCGGCCCTGGCACGCTCCGGATCGCCCCTGGCTGCATGTGGATGTGACGGCCTCACCGATCAAGCCGCCGCCGTGGTGGACGCTGCCGGGCAAAGCCTGGGATTATCTGCGTCGAGGAGGTCCGATGGCTTTGTGGCGTGCGGCTGGAATGTATCTGCGCTGGGTGCGCATCATTCGTCGTCGCAGCAGCGGGGAGGGGCTTTGAAATGACACAGGTTTTGCTCGTCAGTGCCGATCAGGTCGATCACAAAATGGCCGGCGCTGGCATCCGCTATTGGGAAATGGCTAACGCGCTGGGCGCGCGTGGATTTCAGGTCACGTTGGCGATTCCTAACCGGACCAATCTTGCCTCGGATCGGTTTGCGCTGTGTACGCACGGGTTCAATCGCGCCAACATGCAGCGTGTGATCCAGACGTGTGATGTGTTTGTGATTCAGGGATATGCCCTTTTTTACATGCCCTTTCTGAAACAATCGGGCAAGCCGATGGTGGTGGATATCTATACGCCTTTTGTTTTTGAAAATCTCGAGGTGAATGTCTCCCTAAGCATGGCCGAACGGCATCGTGTCAACCAACGCGACGTTCACGTGCTGCAGGATCAGCTTTTGGCCGGTGACTTTTTCACCTGCGCCAGCGAGCGGCAGCGCGATTTTTGGCTGGGTATGCTGGCGGCGCTGAACCGGGTCAATCCACAAACTTGTGCTGTCGACCGGACACTGCGTCGCTTGATTGATGTGGTGCCGTTTGCTTTGCTCGGTACGCCTCCTCAACATCACCATCGGGTGCTCAAGGGCGTTTGGCCGGGGATCGCCGAATCTGATGTCGTCTTGGTCTGGGGAGGCGGCGTCTGGGAGTGGTTCGATCCTTTGACGTTGATCAAGGCCGTTCAGCGAGTCGTGCAGGATTGCCCACACGTTAAGCTTTTGTTTATGGGCAAAGGGCATCCTTCTGCTGAACTGAACGATGCTCTGCCGATGACCGTCTATGATCAGGCCGTTCAATTGAGCCAGGACATGGGATTGTATAACCGGCACGTTTTTTTTAACCAGGGCTGGATCCCGTATCATGAACGCGAAAGCTATTTGCTCGAAGCCGACATTGGCGTGAGCACCCATTTTGACTATGTCGAGAACCTATTTTCGTTTCGCACGCGACTGCTCGATTATGTGTGGGCCGGATTGCCGATGGTGGTCTCCGGCGGCGATACGGCCAGCCAGGAGATCGTCGCTGCTTGCCAGTTAGGCCGGGTGGTGCCGCCGGGCGATGTTGCCGCTCTTGCCCAAGCTATTGCCGACCTGGCTGCAACACCCGATCTCAAGGCTCGCTATCAGAAGCGTTTTGAACAGGTTCGCTTGCAGTGGACGTGGGAAAAGGCCGTCGAGCCATTGGCAGCCTTTTGCCAACATCCCCAATTTGCGGCCGATCAAAGTCGTCCAAATTCTGTAGATCTGTGATATAATCTAGCTAGGATTTGTGATTCAGAAAGGGAATGTCTATGAATTGGCAATCGGTTTTGCGGCGAATTTGGCGTTTGATCCTGGTTTGCATGTTTGGTTGGAGTGTGTCGGGTGTTCAAGCTCAGCAACTCGCTACAGTTACTTCTGTCACTCTTACCCCTCCATTGACACGAGGTGAAGCTGGCGACTATGCAACACTCACCTGGGGCGATCCATGGGATATGAGTCAGTCTACCGACGTGTATATTCCAGTTTCATCTTGCCCCCCTTCATCTCCCACCGTTTCTGGGTTTAGCGGCATCACCGTATCCGGCGGTATATGGAGCGGAACTACCACCACCGCCGGCCAGTCTTATTTCTGGCTGCTTAACCCTGGTTATCCCAGCTCTTTGAACACCGGCCATGATGGACAAGCACGTCCAATTGCCACTGGTGTTTACCAGTGGCTTTCGTTCAAGATGTATGCCAGTGCAAATACAACGGCAGTCTTTTACATAGCTAAAGGTGATTTGAGTTCTCCTCCTTTTAGCGTATCTGGTTTTATCCCGATCAAGTCAGGCTGGAACATTTACATGATTGACATGTCCAAGTTGATGCCGTCGGCCTGGACTGGCAGCGTGACCGGTCTTCGATTGGACCCGGCTATGAACGCGGGTGTGCAAGTCCAACTGGATTGGGTATGGCTTTCCAGCCAGCAGACTACTACTGTGATCAACTGGAATGGTACTGGCTTGAGCGGCAATGTTACCATTGCGCTTGATGATGGTTCAGGCTATGCCCCATTGCGATATTTTCCCAACGGCATTGTCGAGCAGACTATTGCGGCTACGGCGTTGAGTTTCACGATGCCAGGTTCACTGGCTCCCGGCACTTACACAGTGCGTGTGGGCGATGGCGGCGGTTGGGCTGTCTCTGCCGCTCCATGGGTGTTCAAACCTGCTCCTATTGCTGAGCTTGTTGCTCCCAGCTATACCAGCGGTCCAGATTTTGCCGCTACAGTGCTGGGCAATCCCTGGGACATGAGCGGGACAGATGACATTGATCCTGCTCAAACTGAGAATTTGAGTTACAGCATTAACGGCGGGGTGCTTGACATCACTAGTCTAGTCAATACGGGAGGCTGTAGCGCCGCGCATTTGCCCCTTGGACTAAACATGCATGGACAGGCCGTCGATTCAAACACATACAAATATCTGACCTATCGCTATAAGGCCGATCAGACTCCCAATCAAGGTGGTGGCGGCATCATGCGTGTGCGCTGGCAGGCGACCAACGTAGAATATTGGCCCTCAGGGCGCACGGATGACATTTCGCTGTATCACAATCAGTGGCAGATATACAAGCTCGATTTGTCCCAGGTCGCGTTGGAAGGTGAGCTGGCCGATTGGCACACCCTGGCCTACAATACGTTCCAGCTCATGGCCCATGAAAGCACCGCCACCTGGACCTCTCATCTGGATTGGGTCAGGCTCACTTCCGAAAACACAGCGCAGGGATCGTACCTGGTCAAATGGAACCTGGCCGGGGCGACCGGCGAGAACCTGGGCTACAGCAGCGAGGTGATAACGAAAATCTGTTGGGTCCCCGCTGTTGGATCGACTTTGGAAACCAACTGCACAAATGTGCCAACCACACCGCCATCGGTGACGCCGCCGCCGGGGCCGCTGTTTGTTTATTTGCCCATTGTCCTCAAGAATTATGGCGCTGCCGGCGACCTGGACAATGCCAATTTTGCCTATTCCATTCCCACCACCGGCCTCACCGTCGGCCAATCTTATTACGTGGCCTTAAAGCTGCAAGATGGCTATAACACCGTCTGGTGGTACAGCGAACTGCCGGTGCGGATTATGAACTGATTGTTACTCCTGGGTTTGTAAAAGCACGCGATGAAACGAACTGCGCTTATCGTCTTGACCTGGAACGGACTGGCAAACTTGCAACATTGTTTGCCGTCCGTTTTTTTCCAACTTGGGGCAGACGATCAACTGGTTGTGATCGACAATGGCTCTACCGATGACTCCTTGGCCTGGGTTGCCACGCACTACCCCGCTGCTTTGCTCATCCGCAACGAAACCAATCGGGGCTTTGCCGCCGCTGTCAATCAAGGCATCCGCGCCACCGATAGCGAGTTTGTGGTTACTCTCAATGATGACACGCTCGTCGCGCCCGGTTGGCTGGACGCGCTGCTGGAAGCTGCCCAGGATGAGCGCATGGGTATGTGTGCCTGCAAAATGCTCCTGGCCGGCGATCCCACCCGTTTTGACTCGGCCGGCATTGAGGTCGACCGGGCCGGCATCGCCTGGAACCGCTGGTTTGGCGAGCCGGTTTCCGCTCATCCTGTGGCTGCCCCGCAAGAGGTGTTCGGCCCTTGTGGCGGCGCGGCGCTCTACCGCCGGTCCATGCTCGATCAGGTTGGCCTGTTCGATGAGGATTTTTTCGCCTACTATGAGGACGTCGATCTGGCCTGGCGCGCCCGTCATGCCGGCTGGCAATGTCTTTACGCGCCCGCTGCTCAAGTGACCCATGCCCATTCGGCAACCGGGAATCGTGTTTCTGGATTGAAGCGTTACCACCTGGGGCGCAATAAGTGGTGGACCATCTTGAAAAACTATCCCCAGCCGCAGCTGTGGCTGGCGCTGCCGATCATCCTGGCCTATGACTTGGCTGCAGCATTGGGTGGCTGCATTCATGATCGCCGCCTGGACGCGCTGCGCGGTCGCCGCGATGCCTTTCGTCAATGGCGGCGCTTTTGGATGAAACGGACACCTTTGCTTGTTCGCGTTCCCCTTGCCCCGCTCCGACTACTGAGCCGGATTCGCGTTGGCTCGACAGATCGCCCAATCTGATGTAAAATAAGTAAACTCACCAGCAAATCATTCAAGAAAGGGATATCAATATGCGTCAAGTGGCCTTGATCACCGGCGCCGGGCGAGGTATTGGCCTGGGCATTGCCAAATGCCTGGCTGCCGAAAACTGCGACATTGTGGTGTGCGACATTCATCCTGACGAGGCGGTGCAGGAAGCGTTGGACGAACTGCGCGCCCTCGGCGCCGATGCGCTCTACTGTCGCGCTGATGTGACCGACCGCCAGGCGCGCGACAAGATGTTGGCCGATATCCGCGCACGTTTTGGCCGCCTGAACGTGCTGGTCAACAACGCCGGCGTTGCGCCCCGCGTGCGCGCCGACATTTTGGAGGCGAGCGAGGAAAGCTATGACTGGGTGATGAACATCAACCTCAAGGGGCCGTATTTTCTCACCCAAGCCGTCGCCAACTGGATGATTGAGCAAAGCAAAGAAATCCTGCAATTTACCGGCTGCATCGTCAACATCTCGTCCATTTCGGCGACGGTGGCTTCGGTCAGCCGCGGCGAATACTGCCTCTCCAAAGCCGGGGTGAGCATGGCCACCCGCTTGTGGGCGGCCCGCCTGGGCGAGTTTGGCATCCCGGTGTATGAGATACGTCCCGGCGTGATCCAGACCGACATGACCGCCGCCGTGCAGGCCAAGTATGACAAGCTGATCGCCGAGGGATTGATGATCCAGCCACGTTGGGGTTACCCGGACGACATCGGGAAGGCCGTGGCGATGATGGTGCGCAGTGACATCAGCTATTCCACCGGGCAGGTGATCATGGTCGATGGCGGGATGACCCTGCAAAGGCTGTAACGTGAGGCATGAAACGTAAAACGTGAGGCTAAGAAGTGCGAGCCAAGTCTTGCCAATCCTCACGTTTACCGCATCACGTTTCACGTATCACATTTATTCGGAGCGTATTTCTATGAGCACTTTGAGTTCTTTTTCTATTTCCTGGGTCCACACCCTGATCATCGGCAGCGGCGCGGCGGGGTTGAACGCGGCGGTGCAGTTGCGCGCCAACGGCATCGACGACGTCTTGATCGTCACCGAGGGGCTGGACATGGGCACCTCGATCAACACCGGCAGCGACAAGCAGACCTATTATAAGCTGGCCATGTGCGGCGACGACGCCGACGCGCCGATCACCATGGCCGAGACCTATTTCGCCGGCGGCAGCATGCACGGCGATCTGGCCCTGGTCGAAGCGGCGCTGTCGGCGCGGGCGTTTACGCACCTGGTCAACCTGGG
>JAFGEY010000489.1 GCA_016931365.1 Anaerolineae bacterium | reverse complement strand
ATCAAAAAGAAAAGTCCCAATTTTATGGAAACTTGACACCCCGCTACGGTTGCGCTAAGATCAAGCCAAACGACCGGATTCATTTTACATCTCGGAGTGGAAAATGCAAATCCTTGCCGTCGATATTGGCACCGGCATGCAGGACATCCTGCTCTTTGACACCGAACGCGGCCCGACCAGGATGAGCCTGCCATCTCCCACCGCACTGCTCGCCCGGGCGATCCAGGCCGCCACCCGCCGCGGCGACCATCTCTACCTGAGTGGGGTGACGATGGGCGGCGGGCCGTGCGCCCAGGCCGTGCGCCACCACATCGAGGCCGGATACCGGGTCTATGCCGCCGCGCAGGTCGCCCACACCTTTGCTGACAGCCTGGACGCCGTCCGGGCGATGGGCATCGATATCGTCTCTGAATCGACGCGCCCGGCCAACGTCGTTCACCTGCAAATGTGCGATCTGGACCTGGCCGCCATCGAGCGCGCGTTTATGGCCATCGGCGTGCCGGCCCGGCCCGACGCGCTTGCCCTGGCCGTATTCGATCACGGCGTCGCCCGGGCGGCCCAGGCCGGCGATCAGCCGCGACTTGCCCACTTGCACGAGCGTCTGGCCGCAACGCCCACATTGACGGGTATGATCCACACCCGCGCCGACATTCCCGCCGACCTGCCGCGCATGCGCGCCGTGACCCTTTCTGCGCCGCCCACCTTGCCGCTGATCGTGATGGAGCCGGCCTTCGCCGCCCTGCTCGGCGCGTGGCAAGACCCAACGCTCCAAGATGTGCGCGACCTGGCGATGATCCACCTGGGCAACATGCACACCCTGGCCGTTCATCTGGTCGATGAGCGCATCGTCGGCCTGTTCGAACATCACACCGAGCAGCTAACCAGCGGGCGATTGGACGCGCTGATCGGCGCGCTGCTGGAAGGCAGATTGTCACCTCAAGATGGATGCGCCGATGGCGGGCACGGCGCGCTGGTCCTCGACGCAACACCCCATCAAGCCGAATGCCTGGCGGTCACCGGCCCCAAAAGCAATCTGCTCTATGGGCTGCGCTACAAGCCCCACTTTGCGACGCCTTATGGTGACGCCGACGCTGCCGGATGCTGGGGATTGATCCATGCTTACGCGGCGCTGCACCCGGAAGCGAGCGCGCAGATTGAATCTGCATTATCTCATCTCTAAACTCGACACCCATGAGCGAATCAATTTGTACAGGATCGACAAGATTTTCAGGATGAACAGGAGTAGATATTAATTCTTGATATGCGTAAAAATTGTTCGATATCTTGTAAGTCCGGCCCGTCTTGTTCATCCTGTACATTCATTCACGGGTATTGTCTCTAAACCAAGGAGGATACTATGCAAACCAAACAAGACCTGATCCAATGGCTGGAGGAGAATCAAGCGCCGTTCGTCGAAATGGCCGACGCGCTGTGGGCCGAACCGGAAGTGGCCTGGCAAGAATTTAAATCATCCAAGCGGCAGGCTGATTTTATGGAGGGCCAAGGCTTTCGGGTCACCTGGGACATTGACGGCATCAACACCGCCTTTGTCGCCGAATGGGGCCGGGGCCGGCCGATCATTGGCTTTGTCGGCGAATACGACGCGTTGGCGGGGCTTTCGCAAAAGAACCAGCCCAGCCAGGAACCGATCGTCAAGGGCGCGCCGGGGCACGGCTGCGGCCACAATCTGCTGGGCACGGGCTGCCTGGCCGCGGCAGTGGCGATCAAAGAATGGCTGGACGCCTGCGGGCACACCGGCACGGTGCGCTATTACGGCTGTCCCGCCGAAGAGCAGATTTCGGGCAAGACCTTTATGGCCCGCGCCGGCGCGTTTGACGACCTGGACGCGGCGCTCAACTACCACCCGGGCAAGCTCAACATGCCCGGCAAAGGCAGCGCCGTCGGGGTCAATGACATCGTATTCAAGTTTCACGGCACGGCGGCTCACGCCGGCGGATCGCCACACAAAGGCCGTTCTGCTCTCGACGCCGTCGAGCTGATGAACGTCGGCGTCAATTACCTGCGCGAGCACGTCTCCGAAAAGGTGCGCATCCACTATACGATCACCCACGGCGGCGACGTGCCCAACATTGTGCCGCCGGAAGCTCAAGTGTGGTACTTTGTGCGGGCGCACAAGCGTGACGAACTCGATCAGGTCGTCAACCGTGTGCGCAAAATCGCCCAGGGTGCAACGCTGATGACCGAAACGACGGTCGAAGAAATTTTTCGCGGCGGCTGTTCCAGCGTGCTCAACAACCACTATTTGGCCGACCTGCACTACGAGGCGATGGCGTTGATCGGCCCGATCTCGTTTACCGAAGACGAGCTGGCCTACGCGCGGCAGATCAATGACGCCTTTCCCGACAACAAACCGGAGGATGTCTTTCACGACCTGCAAATCCCGGACGAATGGCAGACACGCATCGACGCGCTCAAGGGGCAACCGCTGATCGGCGAAAATTTCCCGGCGCTGGATCAGGCCCAAATCGAAACCGGCTCCACCGACGTCGGCGACGTGAGCCAGATCACCCCGTTGAGCATGCTCAACACGACCTGTTTCGCCACCGCCGCGCCGGGCCACAACTGGAGTGTGGTTGCCACAAGTGGCATGTCGATCGGCCACAAGGGGATGATCCACGCGGCCAAGATTATGGCCGTCGTCGCCTACGACCTGTACAGCGACCCGGCGCACTTGCAAAAGGCGCGGGAAGAATTTGTCAAGGCCACCCAAGACAATCCTTACGTCTCACCGCTGCCCGAGCAGACCCGCCCGCCGCAGCATCCCAACCCGGAAAGAAACGTGCCCTAATCTATTTGAGCCACGGAGAACGCCGAGGGCACAGAGACAAAAAACCTCTGTGCCCTCGATGGCTAAACATAAACTTGTTCAGCAATCCCCTGAAACGTTCAGCACAGGCAGTTATCTGGCCGTGGGCTGTTATTTTCGGACTTGGGACAAACGTCAAAAGGTAGGCGCGGTTTCCATACCGCGTGCCACCCATCATCTTGGATATTCACAAAGCGCGCTATAGAAAGCGCGCCTACACCCGCT
>JAFGEY010000488.1 GCA_016931365.1 Anaerolineae bacterium | reverse complement strand
GGCCTGAGGGACGTCTCTTTTCTGCACGGGGTACAAGGCATCCAATTTCCTCGTCATCGCAAACTCCTTTTCGCCCACGGTCAAATCGATCGACCAAGCTGCAGGTCCACGCCTGGATCGCCTCGCAGTCTCAGTCCATTCTCTCTCAGCGCGCCAGAGGCGCTGTCTTGCGCCGCTCGTGCGCACTCACGGCGAGATGGCCGATGGCGAATACCACCGTCGCCACAGCCAAAGGCCAGGAACGCACCAACGCCGCCGCAGCCCCAAAGTAGATGACCGGCATAACGGCCATCGGCAGCGGGATGCCCCAGAGCGGCGCGAACAGCAGCGCGTAGCGTTGGCCCTGCTGCATGTAGCGCAGCCAGCCGAGATAATAACCGACCAACGCCAACGCCATCGCCGCCAGGCTAACCGATGCGATTACATCCTGGATGCGAATCCGATGAAAGCACGGAATCACAAAAACGCCGGCCTGTCCCAACCGTTCCAGCGCCTCCAGCCACCGGTTCACACCGGATGTATTCTCCGGTCTTTCGGTCGGCGGAAACCGCACCATCAGCACATTGGGCAGCAATACCAACAGAGGAATTAGCCATCCCATGAGCATATTCCTTTCTGTACTTTCGCCAATTTAGAGTAGCGTGAGCATCGGTTTTCTGGTAGGATGGAGTTGCATAGACACCAACTACCGGAGGAACCGATGCTCGGAGTCATTGTACAACATTCAGTCGATATTGTCACGTTCATTTCGTGGCTTTCACCAGCTCTTTACCAACCGCAAATTCGGCACTTGATCCGGCTCGTCGATGCCTTGTTGGTGTGCGACTCGAAAAAGACGCTGACCAACATCTCTCGCCAACTTGCTGCCAAATACGACCCAAAGACGGCTGCTGACTTTTTCCGCGAGAGTCCCTGGCAGGTCATCGACGTCAGTGGACCCCGCAAGCGCTGGATGCTGCTCAAGTTCTTAGTTGGCGCAGAAGCTGCATCTCGACCCTGTCATTCTCGTCGGGATAGACGACAGTATGGGCAAGAAGCATAAGGACACACGCCACCTCGAAGCCGTCAGCTTTCACCACAACCATACTGAAAGCACGCGCAAGAAGCAGGTGTACAGCAACGGCTACGTGTACGTCGAGATCCACATCCAGATCGGCCCCATCGGCTTCCTGTTCGACACCCGGCTCTACCTACCACCTCGAACACGATGCTGTGCAAACTTGAACAGGCGGCCATCAGCCTGGCCGACCCGCTGTCGACGATAAGAAGGGAAGGGGGACATCTATACCTCCATTAACGACATCGCCTCGGCAATCGCGTTTGCAACCCCGGATGGATTCTCCCACATCATCGAATGTCCAGCCCGCGGTACAATCGCCACATGGATGCCATAGTTCGGCAATCTCTCCGTATCTGGATCGGGCAGCGAATACTCCCCAAACAGCACGGTGCGGGGCGCGGTCAACGTCTCCAGGAGTTGTCGCCAACTTGGTTCCGCACCTTCGACAAGCGACCTGGCTGCGCGATACACGGCCACCGGAGACGACATTGCCATTGTGTCAGCCCAGGTCTCGTTTCCGCCTTCCCTTGCCTCATGGATCAGTCTATCGTGGCCGGTTGCCACATACATCACTTCAGTTTGCTCCGCAATACGTCGGCTGAAATACCCGCCGCCAGGATCGAGATTTGGCTCGGACAGAACCAGTCCTGCGATCAAATCCGGCCGCTTATTCGCCATGACAATTGCGACAGCGCCTCCCATGCTGTGCCCCACGACATCAGCCTGGGCTATGTCCAATGCAGCCAGCAGACTCAAAACTGTCTCTGCATGGGCGTCCATTGTGTATGAAAAGTCCGCCGGCCTATCGCTGAATCCAGATCCCAGGAAATCAATCAGGATACGCCGGCGCTGGGCCAATCTTTCGTGACCGGCAATACCTGGATAGTCGCTCGAAGACGCGCACCCCAAGCCATGCACAAAGATCAGCGGGCGACCAACGCCGGCGATGTCATGATATTGCAGGATAGCCCCCCATCGAGGAAGTAAGAGTGACTTCATCGTTGTGCTCCGTCGAAAATGTCAACCGGATAAAACGGATTGATCAGAAACAAATCCGTTCAAATCTGTTCAATCCGTTGACAGGTTTTTTGTCCTCATTGGCGTGTCTTGCCCTATGCGGACTCTCCCATACGATAACGCTTGTGGACGAGCAGGATGATCGAGCACAGGATGAACAAGACCAGGCTCATAATCCAGGGCGCAAGGGATAAGTTTGAGCCTGGAAACAGGCCCATGCTGACATTAATCATAGCATGGAATACGATGGCAACAAATAAACTCCTGCCTCCGTACAAATACAGGGCAAGCATGATCGTCCTCATCAGGATATTCGACGCCCACATCCCCATCATCCACTCCAGTGGATGAGTCCAACTCCAGGGGATGAAATGCCACAACGCCCAAACGCTCCCCAGGATGACACCGGCCTGGATAAGCCCATATTTTTCTGCCATCACGTCCGAGAGTGTATAGGTCCATCCGGCTTCCTCGGGAATCGCTCCCCAAAAGTAGAGCAATGCCATCAAGGCGATCTCTCCCACCGGCAAAGGTCCTGCCGCTGGCAACGGCAGGACCAAGAGGCGCATGAGTGTATATGAAAGCCAGGCTGTGACGAGCATACAGAAGAATCCGATCAGGAGCGCCCAACGCCTGGATCGTTTCAGGTCCATCACGCTTTTGAACAGGTCCGCAATGGCAGCAGTCCGATTGACCCGCCACGCGCTGACGAGGGAGAGGATGAAGGGTACAAAGATCATCAAAAAACTGATCGGCAGTCCAAGCGGCAGTCCCTCCACGGGAGCAATCATCCCCCACAGGTAGAACGGAATAGAGAGAAGGATCGTCAACAGGAGGAAGATGCCCGGCTCCAGACCTGCGCTTCGGTTGGCTTGCGTGGCTTTGCTTGCCATTATTGATGCTTCTTGCCAGCCATTCTTTACTGTACTTTCTGCGGCTACGCTTGCCCCACCACCTGATAGTGGACGACCATCGGCTCGAATTCCAGCAAGTATTCCTTGTCTTCTGGATAGTATTTTGCGACCTCCACATCGTCGCCCGCGAATTGCCGGATACATTCCATATCCTCCCAGAAGGTCAGCGTGACAAAGTGCGTGACCGCGCCTTCCGTGCGTTGGAGAATATGCACGCTGATATTCCCTGTCACCGCTTGATAGTCTGGAATAGCGCGCTGATTGAGAAATTGTTGGTATGGCGCTGCTTTGCTCGTCGGTACACGTCCATGCCACATGCGAACGATCATGCTATCCTCCTCACGCTCCCCCTTTCGGGTTAAGGCTTCGGATCGGGCCACCTGGCCCAGGTGAGTCTGCCTTGCCCATCGTCGTACTCGGCGATCAGCCAATCCCCGGCCCGCACGAATCTGTCAGCCGCCGCCAACGCTTCGAAGTAACGGCGTTCCTGCTGCGCGGCGCTTTCTGATGGACAGGTTTTGACGGTGCTGGTGAACGCGTCGAAAGCGACTATCTCGTCTTGCAGCGTGTAACGAGCCGCATAAGCGTTACAACCGCCAGAGCCGCCGGCTTCCCCATCCGCATAGAAGACGAGCGTGATTGCCGCATCGCCTGTCACAGGCGTCTCTGCGCCCGGTTCTCCAAAAGAAACCAGCATCCATTTCGTCTGTGTCAGCTCGCCGGCAGCGCCCGTCGGCTGCCCCTCAGCCTGGCCGGGCAGCGCCCCGGCCTCTACCGGGGCCACCCTGCCGTGGCAGGCCCCACAAGCAACCGCGCCCGTATCGGGATGTCCGGCTGGACTGGAATCGGCGAAGATAAAGAACACGACCGTTGCGCCTACCCCCACAACGAGCGACCCCGTGATCAGGAATAGCCCCCGCCTGCCTTTTTTCGACATCGAACGCCTCCTGTTGCGCCTGGATGATTGTGAAGCGTT
>JAFGEY010000487.1 GCA_016931365.1 Anaerolineae bacterium | reverse complement strand
TCGCCGTCGATCGAGCCAAAGTTGCCCTGCCCATCGACGAGCATGTAGCGCATCGAAAAGTCCTGGGCCATGCGCGCCATCGCCTCGTACACCGCCGAATCGCCGTGCGGGTGGTATTTGCCCAGTACCTCGCCGACGATGCGCGCGCTCTTTTTGTAGGGTGTGTTGTGGCGCAGCCCCATGTCATATATGGCGTACAAAATGCGCCGGTGCACCGGCTTGAGGCCGTCGCGCGCGTCGGGCAGGGCACGGGCGACAATCACGCTCATGGCATAATCGAGATACGAGGTGCGCATCACCTCTTCGATGTTGACCGGTCGAATCGCGTCTCGCTCCAAAAGGCTCCTCCAGCAGGGAATAGCGATATTATACCCCAAACCGCCGGTTTTCAAAGCAGGGCACTCGACAAAAAACCTCAAAGGTCTTGTAACCTTTGAGGTCTGGATAAAAAAACGACGGCCTTTCCGGAAGGTGTAGCAATGCGCAGCATCACTGCGCCCTTTCTATGCCTCGTATTTCTTTTTGATCGACTCTAGCCGCTGTCTGACTCGCCCCTCGATGTCGAGCATCTGGATGTCGTTCAGGTAGGTCACAAACCTGGGCGAGGCCATATCGCGCAAGATGGCGATCACCGAGGCGATCTCTTCGACCTTCATCTGAGTAAAACGGGCCGCGTCGGCGATCAGATCGTCGGGATCGACGATCCGCCCGTCCTGCTTGGCGCGGATCAGGCCATCGATGCGCATGTTGAGTGTCATCAGCGGCGTATTGACATAGTGCGAGACGGTGACTGCGGTATGGTTGAGCATCTCGGCAGCGACCACCTTGCGGGTTTGCTCATAGAGCCGCGCGTTGTCAATGGCAATGGCAGCATAGTTGGCCAGTGCATTGATCCGGTTGAGGTCTTCGCGGGTAAAACTCTGCCGCCGCACGCGGTTGGCTACGCTCAATACTCCCATCACCTTGGTTTTGCTCTTGAGCGGCACGTTGAGCAGCGAATGGACCAGGTATCCGGTCTTGACCTTGACTCCCGGCCCCGAATCGTTCTCCTGGGCAGAAATGGCGACCGGCTTGCCGCTGTTCACTACCTGGTTCACCATACTGTCGCTGACCCGGAGGCTAAGGCCGCGCGCCTGTTTTTCACCCACGCCTTGCGCGGCAGTCATATACAGATCGCCACTTTCCTCGTCAATCAGGTACAGAGAGCACTCGTCGGCGCGGCACAAAAAGACCGCCGCCTCGACGATACGATTGAGCAGCTTGTCCAGATCGAGCACTGAGGTGAGCGCCTGGCCGAGTGCATACAGTGTGCCCAACTCGGAAACACGGCGATTGAGTTGGCGGTTTGATGTCTCCAACTGTTGAAGCAAAATCTCACGCTCGCGCCGCAGCCTGGACTCTTGCAGCACGCGATCCACAGCCGCCAGAACCGGACCGATCTCCAGTGGTTTGATCAAATAATCGCGCACCCCCAGCCGAAAAGCCTGCACGGCGATCTCTTCTGACCCTTCAAAGGTCATCATCACCACCGGATACTCGTACTTGGCCTTGCGCAGTTCTTCAAGCACCTCCAGGCCAGTCATGCGCGGCATATTCACGTCAAGCAGGATCAGGTCTGGGCATTGCTTGAGAGCGATATCCAGACCTTCTTTGCCGTCGCGCGCAGTAAGCACCCGAAACCCCTGCGGGCCGAGATACATGTCATGCAGCACGCTACGGATCTCTTCACTGTCATCTACAACAAGAATTTGTTCCCGACTTGCAGTTTGTTCAGGCACTATGGCCTCCGCGCTCCCCACCATTCGACCGGAATCAGGCCGAACATATCGCCAAAGCATATCGATAGCTTACTTATTATAATATGCCGCTCACAGAACGTCAATAGGAAAACAGGGTCGAGGCGGGGCTGTTGCAAAGTCGGGGCGATGAGAGCAGAAGCAGATTGACCGCATCTTGGAGATTCGCCTCGTAGTAGCGGTGTGCATCCGGCACATTGACCACGCCACTTTGGCGCAAGAGTCCGAGGACGAGGTTGTTGATTGCCACCATTGCGTGCGCTGCCTACCCTCTGAGTCGACAGCGGTCTTTGCGCAACGTATCATCACGGTGATTTCGCTTCTTGTGCGGTCAGGTTGGTGATGCCATAACCGATGCGCGATTACACCGGCCAATCATTTTGCAGCAAATGATCCAGATGCCATCTTGCGTTGAAAATAGCCATATCCCGGCCAAGATTTCACTCAATCACAATCTCTATCTGTGCATTCATCCCTGGCCTGAGATTGAGATCGCTCGGCTCAAGCGCGATGAGCAGCGTGTAGGTTGTGTCGCCCTGCTGCACCACGGCAACCGGTGAGATCGCCTCCACCTGCCCGCGCACGACCTGATTGTCCAGAGCCAGGATTTGTACCTTGGCATCCTGCCCGGCCTTGATTTTGCCGATGTTCAATTCGCTCACGTTGCGCGTCTCGACGAGCCAGCGAGTGGTATCAAGCACTTGAACCGCCGGCATTCCCGCCGCAGCCCATTCACCGACATGGACATAGACCGCCGAGATGACACCGTCAAAGAGTGCGCGGATTTCGGCCCTGGACATCTGCCAGCGCACCTGCTCGACGGCCAGTTCGGCCTGTCGCAGCCGGGACCGGGCCTGGGCAACTGCCTCCGGCGCAGGCGGGTCGAGCAGCGGATTGAACCAGGCGTTCAGCGCATCCAGGTCTTGTTGGGCCTGCTCCACGCGGGCTGCCAGCAAGGATAGGGTCACGGTGTAGGCGGCCTGGGCGTTCACCGCTTGAGCCAACTGCACGGCGATCGTGTCGCCTTGCGCGGCCAGTAAGTTGAGCCCGAGCGTGTGCGCGCGCTGCACGCTTTGTGCCGCTTCCAGCCGCGCCTGGGCGATCTGCATCTCCCACTGCGCCTGCTGGATGCCTTTGACGAGCGCATCGCGGACTTGCTGTGGTTCCCAGGGGCGGTCGAGAGCCTTTTTATACTCGTCCTGTGTCGTCACGAGCGCGTCCTGTGCGCGGACCAGGCCGATCTGGGCGATCTTGACTTCGGCCTGCGGCGAGTTGGCACGCGCCTGGGCCAGTTGCAGTTCAAGTTGGGTCTGTCCAACCTGTGCCAGCGCGACGCCAGCGGCAGGACTGGGCAGCCTGGCCTGTTCCAGTTGCAGTTGTGCTACGCGCAAGGCGATCTCGGCCTGAGCTACCTGCTGCGCGTGGGCCGTTTCGGCGCGGTCGATCTCGGCCTGGCTGGGGCCATTGAGCAGTGCGTCGAGCGCGGCTTGCTGAATGTCAACCTGTGCCTGGGCATTTTCCAGCGCAAGGTGCAGGGCCGTTGTGTCCAATTCGGCTAGCAGATCGCCCGCTTTTACTTCCATACCCAGGTGGGCCGGTACAGCCTTGATCGGGCCGCTAGCGCCAAAACCCAATTGCAGCGTCTGCGCCGGGCGGATGCTGCCCAACGCCTTGAGTGTGCCGCCGGTCTGCATCGGCGCGGCAGGCGTGATCGCGGGAGCCGTCGTCGGTGTAGACTGCGGTGACCTGGTACAGCCGGCCACAAGTAACAAAGCCAGGAACAAGATGTGAATCAGTTTTTTCGTGTTTGATGTGTGTTTCATCATCGGTCTCCTCAAGTGCAGTTTATTCACAACATTTATCGTCTTTCAATCACCGCCACCGGATCGAGTTTCGACAGTGTTCGGCTCACGGTTCCGACCGTAGCAGCCAGTACTGCGACGGGAATTGGCAGCGTAAACAGCCAGGGTGTCAGGCTGAAGAGATCGAAGCGCAATCCCATAGGGATGAAAACACGAAATTGCAGGATGATCAATCCTATCAGGCACACCACTGCACTGAGTCCCCACGCTGTCCCCGTCGTGAACGCCGTCTCGCGCACGGTGCGCCACACCAACCACAGACGCGTGCGCCCCAGCGCATACAGCAGCCCAAACTCAACCTGCCGTTGGGCAACCGAGATGATGTTGAGCACTGCCAGCGCCAGCGCGGCGACGACGGCGACAATGCTTTCGATCAATGCTATTGTCAGCAGGGTTGTGCGCGTACCCGCGCGCGCATTGATGGCCGCCTGGTGGTAGGTGAGCACCTGCACTTCCGAAGTTGGGGCTAACTCAGTTTCCAGCCAATTGTCCATGGCCGCTTTTTGCCCGGTCTTGGGTGCGACCAGGAACAGGGCAACGTGGTCCACAAGGGGGAATGCCTCGTGGTTTTGGAGAAACTCGAGCGAAACAAAAGCCAGCCAGTTTTCATCCTCCGGTTTGGCCAGGATGCCCGAAACGACAAAATCAGTAGGCAGCGCCATCGCACCGGGATAGGCGGGATGCTCGCGGTTGCCGATCACGTCGCCGACGTGCAGGTTGCGGTTTTGAGCGACGACCTCCGGGATGGCGATTTCGTTGGCGTTGGCGCGCGGCAGATGTCCCTCTTGCAGTTTTAGGTCGTAGAGCGCGACCAGATACGCCATGTCCCCGGCATAGACGCCGTAGGGATTGATCGTGGCGCTTTGAAAGGGCGGAATGGCAACGTCCAGCATGGTCATTTGCACGCAGGGGATCACCCGATCCACGGTAGAGTGCGCGCGCACCTGCGCGACGACGCCCATGTCCATGGACAATCCCAATCGCACGGCGATGGTGCTCATCCGCTTCAGGTCGCCTAAACGGGCGCTTTGAGCGTCGTTGGTTGCCGCAAAGAAGAAAATCACCAGGACGACGGCGAGTATCTTCTCAACAACTTGGGGACACTATGCGGCAACCCATGATGCCCCCAGGTTCATTTGGGCAGCCCGTTGTGCGATCAGGTC
>JAFGEY010000001.1 GCA_016931365.1 Anaerolineae bacterium | reverse complement strand
GGGGACGCGAGAAACTGCTTAATTCTGTTCCACATCTGGGTGTCCTTTCTCGGCAGGCTGAATGACGTCGTTACCCGGCTCTCCCAGGTGCACGACCAGGCGCTCCAGTTGTAGCGCCTGGCGGATTTCGTCAGCCGCCGTCTTAAGTACAGCCTCCACATCCAATGTCTCACGGATGCGCCCGGTCACCTCACCAATCATGCGCTCGCGGGCCGCGCGGCGTTGGGTATCCTGATACAACCGCGCGCTTTCCAAAGCCAACGCCGATTGTTCGGCCAGCGCCTGCATCATGGCGATCTCTTCTGGCGTCCACTGACCGCTGCCATCGGGCTTGCGGCCGTCAATCACCCCGATGACGCGGTCGCGCACTTTGATCGGGATGGCGAGGGAGGTGTCCCGGGCGTCAGCGGCCATCTGCCCCTGGGTGAACGCGGTCTGCATTTGGGGCGTCCAGGTGTCGCCGGCGGGTAGTGTGGTTTGGCGATTACTCACAAAACCGAGGTCGGTCTGAAGGCTGAGCAGGCTGGCCCACGCTTGCGCCGACAATCCGCCAAAAGCCCGGCGCTCGGCAGCGGCGCTTTCCTCGACCTGCTGGAACAAGCGAGCGTTGTTGATGGCTGTCGCGATTTGGTCGGCCAGGGATTGCAACACCGCCACATCCTCTGGGGTAAACGCCTCAGGCGCAGAACTTTGCACGTCCAGCACGCCGATGACCTGCCCGCGGGCACGTAAGGGCAACGCCGCTTCGGAGCGCGTCAGGGGCAAATCGGGATTGCTGAAAAACACGTGGTCTTGCCCCGTGTCCAACGCAATCCGCGATTGGCCGCGCCGTGAAACGTAACCGACCATACCTTCCTGTCCCACACGCAGACGATGACCACGCGCCAGCATTTTAAGCCCGCCTTCGTTGGCGGCCGCTTTTAGCTCGGCCCATTCTCCAGTGGGATCGATCAGAAACAAGGCGGTGTGGTAAAAATCAAATTCCCGGCTGATCGAATTGACAACGTTGGTCATCAGTGCGTTGAGTTCCAGTTCGGAAGTCGCCTCACGCGCGATGGCAGACGTCACTTCCAGATAACGCGTGCGGCGCGCCAGCTCGCGCGTGCGTTCTTCCACGGTGACTTCCAAGCTGGCACGCTGTTCTTCCACCTCGGCGGCATACTCACGAGCGCGTTGGAGAGCCTCTTGCAAGCTCCCCGATGCCAGGCTGAGCAATCCGGCCGTCGCCATCACAAACAGGCTCAGCGGGCCCCATTGTTCCATAGGCGATCTGACGCCGAGTGCTCCGGGCAACAGGTTCGCCGTCTGGGCCAGCGTAATTCCCAATGTGGCTATCACACTCAGTCCGGCAAAGATGATGCCCCCACGTCCACCCAGCAGCAGACCGGCGGCCACGACAATGACGACGTAACTCCAGTACGTTGCAGAGTACGTGCCGCCCAAAAAGACGCACACAGCGGTCATCAGGAGCCAAAAAATCACCAGGAACAACCGGCTGGCCGCAAGGACGTGACCACGCCGCATCAGCCACAGCAAACCGGCGTTGCCCAGGATAAATCCCCCCACGATGGGAAAGGATAACCCCGGATTCGGCAGAAAGAGAAAAAGGACAGCCGCAGCAACGCAGATGAAGACGAAAATCCACAGGATGGCGTTGAGCAAAGCCGCGACGCGCGTCTTTTCCTCATCCCGGGGAAAGACGGGCGGTGACAGCAATTGTTTGATGTTTTCCCACATAGGCACGTCCTTTCTAGGCCAAGCCGGATACGTCGTCCGTCTCTGGCGTCGCCAAGCGAATCACCAGGGTGTCCAGATCAAGGGCCTGGCGGATCTCGTTCGCCGTCGTTTTGAGCACAGCTTCAATGTCAAGCGATTCGCGGATGCGGCCAGTGGCCTCACCGATGGTGCGTTCGCGGGCAGCGGCGCGCTGGGTTTCCAAATACAGCCGCGCGCTCTCCAAGGCCACATTCAACTGGTCAGTCAGCGCTGCCAGCAGGTCGATCTCTTCGGGTGTCCATGCGCTGCCATCGGGCTTGCGACCATCGATCACGCCGATCACCTGATCACGGACTTTGATCGGCATCGCCAACGACGACGCATCGCCCTGGCTAAACGCGACCTGACCCGTATGCAATGCCGTCTTCATTTCCGATCGCCAGACATCCACACGCTTGACCGTGTTTTGTCCATCACTGACAAATCCCAGCTCGGAACTGAGCCGCAGCAAGTTCCGCCACGCCCCGCTCGACAACTCGCCATAGGCGCGCCGTTCAGCGTCCAGGCTGGCCTGCACCTGCTGGAACAATTGAGCATTGCGTACCGCATTCGCCACCTGATCGGCGACCGTTTGCATCACCGTAATATCTTCCTGTGAAAAATATGCTTCATGTTCGCTTTGTACCGTCATCGCGCCGACGACCTGGTCCCCCGCGCGCAGCGGCAAAGCCAACTCGGAACGCGTGTCCGGCAAGTCAGGGCTGCTAAACCGCACGGCGGCCTCACCGACGTCCAGTTGAATATCCGCTTGCCCGGTCAGGATACACCGGCCGATCATCGAACTCGAGCCAATAGGTAAGCGGTGCTGCCGCTCCAACATCGCGCGTCCGGCCTCACCCGAACCGGCGCGCAAGACGGCATATTCGCCGGCTTCGTCGGTCAAAAACAAACCCACATAGTACAGATCAAAGCGCTCGCGCACCAACTCGACAACCTGGGGTAACAACTGCTCGATATCCAGCACCGCTGTTGTGGCGCTCGACACCTCAGCCGCGGTGAGCAACCCCTGCGTCCGTTCAGCTACACGCTGCTCCAAGCCGGCCAACGTTTCACGCAATTGCGCCGTCATCTGGTTGAAGGCGTGCGCCAGGTCAACCACTTCTGTAGGGCCTTCCAATGACGCCTGCAGGTCGAGCTTGCCGCCAGAAATCTCAGCTGCGGTGGTGGTCAAGTTCAATAAGGGTGCCGCCAGGCGACGGGCCGCATAGCCAGCGACCCCGGCGACAAGAGCGGCGATCAACAACGTGGTGACGAGTGAAATCAAGATGCTGCGGACGAGAGGCCCAACCACCTCTTGTACCGGCAATTCGGTGACGACGGCCCAATCTGGCACGCCCAACGAAACATAGGTTCCCACGACCCAGGATGCATCGATGCCCTGGAGCCAACGGGTTACGCCCTGACCGGCAGGCATGGCAGCGTTGATGAATTCTGCGATCAGACTCAAGTGACTGACATTCTCACCGCGCAGCACGCGCGAGGTATCACCGATGGCGATCAAGTCGCCCTGCTTATCGACCACGTAGGCTTGACCTGCCTCACCAATCTTGAGCCGATCGACCAAATCCCACATAAACTTGAGGCTGACATCAGCCAACAGGACGCCCTGAAAGTCGCCAAAAACATCCTGCACCGGAACAGCCACTATAACCAGCGGCTCGCTGGTCAGCTCATCCACGTATACCGGACTGATGTATCGTTCACCCCGTTCGAGCTGAGCCAGCCAATCGCCTGCGATGCGATCGGCAAGTCGGCCTGACGCAATCTGTGACAGTCGCGAAACTTTGACCTGTTCCTGTCCTTGCGCATCCAGGAAAGCCAACTGGCGGAAGGCGGATTGCAACCCCAGCAGACTCGACAGGGTTTTCTCCTTATCTTGCCGAGAGGCTAATGTAAAGTCGCCGAGCCTGGCCGTCGTTTCCAAGACATCGAATCTGACCCGGAAAAAGTCCGCTACCGTATTGGCGGCGTCCTGCGCAATCAATTGTTGTTCGCTGCTAATCGCCCGATTGCCTTGTTGGACATATAGGTACAATTGCGGAACGTAGGCGATGAGCAAAGCGGCCCAAGTCAAACCCAAGAAGGCGAGAGTCAACGTCCTGGCCAGACTGCGTGTCATCTTGGGTTTTTCTCTCTGCATAGACATTATTTCACCTCTCGACCACGCACATGATTTCAGATGAGCTTATCCAGAATGCCACGGTATGCTACTCCTGCGTCCCTTCAGTATCAACTTCTACGGACTCTGGCGCAACCAAACGCACGACCAAATCCTCCAGACCCAATGTCTGGCAGATCTGCTCGGCGGC
>JAFGEY010000486.1 GCA_016931365.1 Anaerolineae bacterium | reverse complement strand
CGTTCCTCATCCTCGCCGAAATGGCGGGCGTAAGCGCGCATGGCCGCCTCGACGGCCAGGGCGTGTTTGATCAAGTTCGGGCTTACAGTGTATTCGTTCAACAGGATCCAGGCCTGTTCTCGGGTAATTTGCATATTGTCTCCTGTAAAATAGCGATGCACCACGCAGGTTATGCTTATCGTATGGTATCCCACAAATTGGCACGCTGCAAGTGTGCCCTACGATCCTATGATACTCTCCGCTTGGATGTGCCTGTCAAGCGGCGTCAGGATTGGTCTTGCTTGCTTCCTCTTTAGCGACGACCATCTGCTGCACCGTTTCCCAATGACGGACGATTTGCTGCATCGCCTCGCGCGTGTCGGGCACTTGGCCATAGTGTACGCGGACATAGGCCTCGGTAATCGCGTCGACCGCCTCTTGCCCGCCTGGAAAAGCGTGGTAAAGCGTTGGGCGGTGCTCGTACGGTGTGATCGCCGGACGGCGTGGATAACCGGCCTCGCCGGCGAGATCGATCATGCTGGCATAGATTTTGCGGATCGACGCCGCCGAGCGTTTTTTGCGGTCGCCAAAATGATCCATAAACGCACGCAGGTTGTCCAGCCCTTGACGCAGGCTGTTGCGCAAATCGTCGGCCAGGTTTTGCAGCGACCACATCGATTCGCGCTCGATATCCTCGTCCTTTTCGCCTTTCGCTAAAATCTGCCGGATCAGCCGTGCGATCAACAACAGTCCTCCGACGACCAGGATCACCATCAAGATCGTATTGCAATGTGGAAGTATGCGCTTGTATTCTTCGTATTTCAGTTCTGCAAGCGGATCTTCAAGCGGTGAACCAAAGAGCTGTTCGCCAAACCCCCCCGCGCTTCTATCCAGCTGCTGGAACAGTTCGATGATCCATTCAACCAGTGGGAAGAACAAGTATAGCAGTACGCCGACGGCATACCAGGCAATCTGGGCGATGAAATTCCAGACGTTCCTGAATCGATCAATGAACGCGCCCAACACCTGGCGGGAAAAGAGGGCCAGAGCGAGCAGAGCCAGCCCCAGGCTGCCCGTCGACGCGCCGACCAGAATGGCGACCCATTGTTTGCTGCCCAGCGAACTGGTGTGAATGCCGCCGACCTCGATCACACGCGCCAGGGCGACGGTGAGTAGGCCAAAGAAGAAATAGCAGACAACGGCGATGACAATATTTTCGCGCAATCCAAAGATGGTGACGATAAAATAGCCTAATAAGATAATGATCCCCAGTCGAAAGTGAAAACCAACTTGGCGTGTATCGTAATCCTGCCGACTGAGGATGATGCCCCGCCACCAGGCGACAAAGACGACGCCGACTAGTATCAGGTCAGGGGGTAGCGAGGTCAGGATACCGAACAAACGGTCGGTCAGGTCGAGGAACCAGGTCAAATCCAGCAGATTGTAGCCACCGTAAATGCTCAGACGGACGACGATCAGGCTCATCAGCAGCATCAAACCGGCGACGGTGGCCTGCTTGCGGTCAGCGGTCAGCGCGGTGCGATTGAGCAGGCTGGCCAGCAAGTAGGGCATCCACAGCAGGGCGATCACGGCCAACAGCGACATTGCCCGGTCTTGATTTTGGGCCAGCCGATTGAACATCAGGTACCAGGGATAGACGACACATGCCTCCATCGCCGCCAGGTTGAGGTAAAGCAGTTCCTTGACCCAGTCGATGCCGCTCAGATCGACGGTGGTCAGGCTTTGCCAGAATGTGCGCTCTTGCTCGCTCATCCAATCTCCTCGGTTTGAGATGCCAGGGGCGCCCATGGTGCCAGCACTCTGTCACGGCGGTATATGTCGTCAATCTGCTGGATGGCAGCCGTTTGCAGCGGATAATAATCTGAAGCTGCTTTGGGGAGATGGTAGGTCAAAATCTGTTCGCTGAGCAAGGGATCGGGCGGCTGTTGGGCAAGTGAAATCAACACCAATCGCCGGCCAGCGTGGTGCAGACGGAGCAGGGTGCTGCCCAATTCTTCGCTGACGATGCCGGTGATCACCACCAGCGTCGCGCCCCAGGGCAGACGCGGGCTTTGGCGGGTCAGCAGTTGTTCGATGTGTAGCGTCGCCACCGGGCGCACGGCGGCCAGCGCCTCCAAGATGCGCGTGAGCTGCTGTGGATCGCGTCCTGGCAGCACCTTGATCGGCTGATCAGAGTGTGGGACGCAGCCGTTGACGATCAGCCCGGTGACCCATTTTTGGTCGACGGCGTAACTGCTCACCGAAGCGGCGACGCTGATGCAGCGTTCCAACAGGTTGGGGATGGTACCCATCCAGTAACGTTCCAGGGTGGCGACGTTGAGAAACACCATCAACGTGAACGAGGTGGTCGGCTCGTAAACCTTGACTTGCAAGTCCTGCTTGCGCGCTGTGGCTTTCCAGTGGATGTGGCGGAATCCATCGCTGCTAAAGTGGTCGCGCACGCCCACGGTGCGCGCCGGGTCCTCAAAGATACGCTCGCGCGACCGGATTTCGCCAAAGGGGTTCTTGGACGGCAGGCCAAGTTGATCGATGGGCAGCACCTTGGGGTACACGATCAGCCAGTGAATGTCCGGGAAGAGGTACTGCCGCTTGAAAATGCCAAAAATGTCGCCACTAGTCATCCGCGCCGGACCGAGCCGGAAAAAGCCGCGCTGCTCGCATTGGATTTTGTAGTGCAGGCGCACGCGCTCGTACCAGCGCAGTGAAAAGCTGTTCTTTAAAATCTGCCGTCCCGGTGTCAGTGGATGCAGGTCTTGCTGCTTTTCGGCCAGATGGAGGTCTTCGGGCCACTCGTCTTCGACAACCAGCCAGCCCAACGGCAGCAGTTTGCGGTTTTCGACGGTCAGCGTCAGATCGACCATCTCGCCGATGAACGCGCGGCGCGGCTCCAACTGGCGTGCGTACAGAACCCGACGCAGTGCAAAGTGATTCCACAGCCGGGCCACAGGCAGCACTGTGAGCAGCAGCAGGCCAAGCAGCGCCAAGCCAACCTGCCTCGACAGCGCGCCGATCAATATACAGAGCAAAGCCAGCGCAATCCAGGCATCGTTAAATAACGTGAGATCGTCCGGGCGCTGATTCTGATCGGCGCTCCCGGCGCTCAACGGCACTTCATCTTGAGGCGTGCCGGGGTGTGCGTTTTTATTGTTTTGCGTTCGGGTTCCTGCCTGGGTCACTTAGAGCGTCTCCACCGGCGCGGGCACCTGATCGACCACTTCGGTCACCACTTCTTCAGGCGTGCGCCCGCGCAGGCGCGTCTGCGGGTTGATGATCACGCGGTGGGTGAGCACGGCAGGGGCCAGCGCCTTGATGTCGTCAGGGAGCACAAAGTCACGTCCCCGGATCGCCGCGCGAGCCTGGGCGGTGCGGTATAGAGCCATCGTCCCGCGCGGGCTGGCCCCCAATGCCACCGAGGGGTGCTCGCGTGTGGCGCGGACAACCCGTACGGCGTATTCGCGCACCGAAGTCTCGACGCGCACTTTGCGCACTCTGGCCTGCATCTGGAGCAGTTCGTCGGGCTTGGTCACGGCGCGCAGGGCTTCCAGCGGGTCGTCGCGTTCGAAACGCAGCAAAATGTCACTCTCTTCCTGCTCGGTCGGGTAGCCGAGTTTGGCCTTGAGCAAAAAGCGGTCGACCTGTGCCTCCGGCAAGGGAAAGGTGCCTTCCAGTTCGATCGGGTTCTGCGTCGCCAGCACCAGGAAAGGGCGCGGCAGAGGCATTGTGCTTACGTCGACCGTGACCTGGCGTTCCTGCATCGCTTCCAGCAACGCTGACTGGGTGCGCGGCGTGGCGCGGTTAATCTCATCGGCGAGCACGATCTGGGCCATCACCGGGCCGGCGCGAAACTCGAATTCCTGCGCCTTTTGGTTGAAATAATAGATGCCGGTCACGTCGGAGGGCAGCAGGTCGGGCGTGAACTGGATGCGGCGAAAAGTGCAGCCCAGTGAGGCGGCCATCGCTTTAGCCAACGTCGTCTTGCCGATGCCGGGCACGTCTTCCAGCAGCACATGGCCCTCGCAAAGCAAGGCAATGTTCAGCAGTTCGATCACCTCGTCCTTGCCGACGATGACGGTCTGGATGTTGTTTTTGATGCGGTTAATGGTTTCTGAAATCATAGGAGCCTCGTTTGATCTAGATTATTCTGGATTGTTCTAATATGTGTTACGTGTTGCGTATTCCGTTCACACAATATGCAGTACGCTTTACGTTTCACGCCTTCCATTTTTCTCCAAATGCACCAGCAAAATCATCACGTCTGCCGGGGTGACGCCGGAAAGGCGCGAGGCCTGGCCGACGGTTAGTGGGCGGTAGTGGATCAGTTGCTCGCGGGCCTCGTTGCGCAGGCCGGGGATGGTGGCATAGTCGAACCCGGCCGGGACGTGCCGCCCTTCCAGCCGCCGCATCCGTTCCACTTCCATCTTTTGCCGCTCGATATAGCCCGCATAGCGCGCCTCGATCTCGACCTGCTCGCGCACTTGGCCGGACAGTGGAGCGGACGGCGGGGCGACCTGCTCGATCAGTTGGTAGGTGGTGCCGTGCCAGCGCAACGTTGCCAGTGCGTTGACGCCGTCGTCGATGGGGGTCAGTCCCAGATTTTCCAGCATAGCATTGATCTCGTTCGTGGGCCGCAGCCAGGTCTGCTCCAGGCGGGCCAGTTCTTGCTCGATTTGTGATTTTTTACGCAGCACGGCGTCATAACGTTCACGCTCGATCAAACCGATCTCGTAGCCGATCGGTGTCAGGCGCAGGTCGGCGTTGTCTTGCCGCAGCAAGAGCCGGTACTCGGCGCGTGAGGTGAACATGCGGTACGGTTCAGCGTGCGACTTGGTTGCCAGGTCGTCGATGAGCACGCCCAGGTAGGCCTGGTCGCGGCGGATGACCAGCGGCGGTTTGTCCTGCGTATAACGAGCAGCGTTGATCCCGGCTACAAGTCCTTGCGCCGCTGCTTCTTCATAGCCGGATGTGCCATTGATTTGCCCGCCGTGAAACAGTCCCTCGACGACTTTGGAGGCAAATGCGCCGTCGAACTGTCCGCCAGTGATGGCGTCGTACTCGATGGCATAGCCAGGGCGCATAATCTCGGCCTGGCGCAACGCGGGCATGGTGTGCAGGGCCTCGATCTGCACCTCCTCTGGCATGCCGGTGAACAAGCCTTGCACGTAGACCTCGCCGGTGTGCCAGCCTTCCGGCTCAAGGAAAAAGAGATGCCGCTCTTTGTCGGGGAAGCGGATCAGCTTTTCTTCAAACGAGGGGCAGTAGCGCGGCCCGGCCGCTTCGATCGCTCCCGGCGTGACCAGCGACTCTTGAATGTGGTCGAGCACGACGCGGCGTGTCTGTTCGTTGGTATAGATGCTGTAACAGGGCACCTGTGGCCGCCAATCAAAGCGGTATTGAGGCGGGATAGGGTAGGCCGGGTTGGGTGGCGTGCGCAGAAAAGGTGGGCAGCGCAGATCCGAGCCGTCCGGGGCGTGGGCGGAGAGAAAGCTGAAATAGAGCGGTGTGTCGCTGCCGGGCTGAACCTCGGTCTGGCTGAAATCGATCGTCCGCGCGTCGATGCGCGGCGGGGTGTTGGTTTGCAGGCGGGTCAGCACATAGCCGAGCGACTTGAGCGATTCGGACAGCGCGTTGGCCGGGAATTCGCCCGCGCGCCCGGCTGGGAAGCGTTGGCGCCCGTGCATTACTTTGGCCGCCAGGAAAGTGCCGGTGGTCAAGACCACGCTGCGCGCCCGGTATTCGACGCCAGTGTGGGTGCGAATGCCCGTAACGCGCTCCCCCCTGGCGCGGTCGTCGGTGACCAACACGTCTGTGACCTGAGCTTGTTTGAGGTGCAGGTTGGGCGCTGTTTCCAGCGTGTGTTTCATCTGGATCGAATAGCGACGTTTGTCGGCCTGGGCGCGCAAGGACTGTACCGCCGGGCCTTTGGAGGTGTTGAGCTGGCGAACCTGGATAAAATTGGCGTCGATGGCGCGACCCATCTGCCCGCCCAGCGCGTCGATCTCGCGCACCAGATGCGCTTTGCCCGGCCCGCCGATGCTGGGATTACACGGCATCTGGGCGATCAGGTCGAGGTTCATAGTGAGCAGCAACGTGCGCGCACCCATCCGCGCGGCGGCGAGTGCGGCCTCGCACCCGGCGTGTCCCGCGCCGACGACGATCACGTCATAGGTCAAAGAGTCAGTCATAGATGGTTCTGAATCTCCTTGGCAATGTCGCGTTGCGTGGGAAGCTGCTCGGAAAGGTCGAGAACTGAGCTGTCAATAAATGCGATCCGTTCCTGGATGAATCCGATGCCTAGATTGGTATCGACCTGGCGTTCGATATTCCAGG